>DATHFL010000001.1:0-8130 GCA_035318125.1 Solirubrobacterales bacterium
CGCGGCCTGCGCGGCAACCTGCTTCCGCCCCTTCTCCTTGGCGCGCCGCTGGGTGATGCGGACGATCAGCAGCAACAGCAGGATCGCCGCCAGCAGAGCGCCGACGAAGTAGGCGGTGTTGTCGCTGACGTAGTCGCTCGCCTTTTCCGGGAACGACTTGGCGCTGGCCTGCGCGGGAGCGGCCATGATGACCGCGATGATCCCGGCGCAGGCGGCGGGAAGGCTCCTCCGGCTCGACATTGCCCTGCATCCTTGCATGTACTCCGTAAGTTTCAACTTCAACGCATCCTTCCCTTGAACTCGCGCTCGACCTCTCTTCTGACATCGCGGTCGGCGATCTCTCGCCGCCGGTCGCGACCCTCCTTGTTTCGCGCCAAAGCCAGCTCCACCTTCGCCCGCGGCCCTTTGAAATAGATCCTGGTTGGGACCAGCGTCAGCCCTTTCTGGGCGGTTTTTCCCACCAGCCGCTCGATCTCGGCCTTGTGCAGCAGCAACTTGCGCGGCCGCTCGGCTTCGTGCGCGTCGACCGCCGCGTACTCGTAGGGCGGGATATGCAGCTTGCGGAGCCAAACCTCGCCCTTCTCGACGACCGCGTAGGCGTCGGTCATCTGCGCTTTGCCCCCACGCAGCGCCTTCACCTCCGAGCCGCGGAGGACGATCCCGGCCTCCATCTTCTCGACCAGCTCGAATTTGTGGCGGGCGCGACGGTTGGTGACGACATCGCCCGAGGCCGGCTCTCTTTTCTTTTTCTGCTTCTTGCTCACTCGGACAACTCTCCCGCCGCCCCCAGCTGGGCGCGGCCGCGGGCCGGGTCTACTCCCGCCACCCGGACGGATATCGGATCGCCGAGGTTGATCCTGCCACCGGAGCCGCGCCCAACCAGCGCCACCTCGGCCCGGTCGAGCTCGTAGCGCCCGCCCGGCAGCCGCCGCGCCGGCAGCATCCCCTCGTAGACGTCGCCGAGCTCGCCGCCGAAGGAGACGAAGGCGGCGGAGCGGATCACGCCGGAGACCTCGCCCTCGAAGACGGCGTCGAGCCCGCGCTCGCCAAGCTCGCGTTCGAGCAGGAAGGCGGCGCAGACGTCGTCGGCGGCGCGCTCGATCTGCGCCGAGGTGCGCTCCCGCGCCGAGCTGTCGGCGGCGGCGTCGCGCGCTTCGGCCAGAGTTGGCGCCTCCTCGCCCTCGCCGAGCAGGGCCAGCAGCGCCCGGTGACAGACCAGGTCGGGGTAGCGACGGATCGGCGAGGTGAAATGGCAGTAGGCGGGACTGCCGAGGCCGGCGTGGCCGATGTTGCGCTCGCTGTAGTAGGCCTGCTTGAGGGATCGCAGCACGAGCGAGGTATACGCCTCCTCGCCGTGCCCGCGTCGCGCGGCCTCCCGCCGCGCCAGCCGGCTCGCCTCGGCGGCGACCCGGCCCGCCTCGCGCGGCGCCAGCCCCTGCTTCAGCGGCGGGGTCGGCACCCCCAGCGCCGCCAGCTGCTCCAGCAGCCGCTCGATCCGGGTCGGGTCGGGCTGGGGATGGACGCGGTAGATCGCCGGCACCCGCTCGCGCTCCAGCAGCCGGGCGACCTGCTCGTTGTTGAGGATCATCAGCCGCTCGATCAACCGGTGGGCCTCGGTCTGGGCGACGCCGTGGGCGCGGAGGACGTTCCCCTCGGCGTCGAACTGGAACTCCGGCTCGAAGGACTCGACGTCGAGGCTGGTGGTACCGCGGCGCTCGCCGAGCCCGGCGGCGACCTCGCGCGCGGCGGCGAGCGGTTCGGCGACCTCGGCCGGGGGCTGGCGCCGGCCGGCGAAGATCTCGTCGAGCTGGTCGTAGTCGAGGCGGGCGTCGGAGCGGATGCGGCTGCGGTAGAAGCGCGCCCGCCGCGGCTCCATCCCCGGCCCCAGCTCGACCTCGGTCGTCACCGCCAGCCGCTCGACCCCCGGCGCCAGGCTGCAGGCCTCGCTGCTGAGCGCGTGCGGCAGCATCGGCTCGACCGCGCCGGGGACGTAGGTGCTGTTGCCGCGCCGCCGCGCCTCCTGGTCGAGCAGCGAGCCCGGCCTGACGTGGGCGGCGACGTCGGCGATGTGGATCCAGACCCGGGCGCCCTCGCCCTCGCGCTGGGCGGAGACGGCGTCGTCGAAGTCGCGGGCGGTCGCCGGGTCGACGGTGAAGGTCGCGAGCGCGGTCAGGTCCCGCCGCGGCCCGCTTTCGCGCTCCGCCCAGGCGGCGGCTTCCCGCGCTTCCCCCTCGACCGTCGGCCGGAAGCCGCGGAACCCGAGCTCCTCCCGCAGCATCTCCTCCACCGTCTCCCGCGCCGAGCGTCCCCCGCGGCGGGCATCGTTTCCAGGCTTTTGGCCCCCATGGGGGCGCGAAGGGTGGAAACGACGATCTCGGCGCCCGGTCTCGCGACGGCTGCGCCCGCGCCCGCGTCCCGGCATCAGCGCTCGACCTGGCGGGCGAGGACGCCGAAGGCGCGCTCTTCGACCTCGTCGGCCTTGGTCGCCGGGTCGTCGTTCGCCTTCACGTCGGGGTGGATGCCGCGGCTCTCGGCCAGGTTCACCCCCTCCGGGGTGAAGTACTCGCCGACCGTCAGCTTCAGGGCGCCGCCGTTGGCGAGGTTCCGCTCCTCCTGGAAGACGCCCTTGCCGAAGGAGCGGGCGCCGACGGTCTCCGCGCCGCCATTGCCGGCCAGCGCCGCGGCGAGGATCTCCGCCGCCGAGGCGGTGCCGCCGTCGATCAGCACCGCCAGCGGCAGCGAGCTGATCCGCCCGCCGGCGGTCCGGTGGACGCTGCGGCCCTGGGTGCGCGACTCGGTCGAGACGACGACTTCGTCCTCGGGCAGGAAGAGGCTGGCGCAGAGCACCGCCTCCTCGAGCAGGCCGCCGGGGTTGTGGCGGAGGTCGAGGACGATCCCCTCCGCCCCTTCCTTCCGCACCCTGCGCACCGCTCGCGCCAGCTGCGCGTGGGCGCCTTCGCTGAAGCTGAGCAGGCGCACGTAGCCGAGCTTGCGCCCGCCGACCTCCTCGACCCGGCTGCTGACGTTGGGCAGGGTCACCTCGGCCCGCACGAGGGTCAGCCGCCGCAGCTTGCCGCTCTCGCCGTCGCGGACCCCGATCGTCACCTCGGTCCCTTCCGGGCCTTTGATCTTCGAAGTGGCCTTGCTGCTGCTCTGACCGGCGATCGATTCGCCCTCGACCGAGACGATCGTGTCGCCGGGTTCGATCCCGGCCCGCTCGGCGGGCGAGCGCGGGAAGACGCTCGCCACCCGCAGCCCCCGCTTGACTTCGATCACCGTCAGCCCGATCCCGGAGAAGCGCCCTTCGAGCTGCTCGTTGAAGCTCGCCAGCGCTTCCGGCGAGAAGTATTCGGTGAAGCGGTCGCCGTGGCGGCGGCGCAACTCCCTCACCATCCCCTGCAGCGAGGCGTTGCCGAGCTCCTGCTCGCCGACCGGCCGGTAGTAGCTCTCTTCGATCGCTTCCGCCGCTTCCGCGCTCAGCCCGCCCGGCTCGGCGACGAAGGCGTCGCGCAGCGGCTCCGGCAGCGAGCCCGGGTGCCCGCCCAGCCAGAGGCCGAAGGCGAGGACGGCCACCAGCGCCCCGACGAAGGCCACGGCCCCGCGTGCGCTCACGCCGGCCTCAGACCTTGAGGAAGCGCCGCAGGGTGACGCCGGAGCCGATCGTCGAGACGAGGATCGAGGCCGAGAAGAGGATCGCGATCAGGGCCGGGAAGGCGAGCGTCGAGCTGTTCTGCGCCGCGAGGACGCCGATCGAATCGCTGAGGGGGTCGACGATCGTCAGCTTGCCGAGCCACAGGATCAGTATGGCCAGGGCGCCGCCGACGAAGCCGACGACCACCCCCTCGATCATGAACGGCCAGCGGATGAACCAGCGGGTGGCGCCGACCAGGCGCATCACCTCGACCTCGCGGCGGCGGGTGTAGATCGAGAGCCGGATCGTGTTCCCGACCAGCATCAGCGAGGCGAGGATCAGCAGCGCGGTGATCACGGTGAGGACGATCTTCAGCGCGCTCGTCACCTGCTCGATCTTCTCCGCCGACTGCTGGCGGTCGAATTCGTTGCTGATGATCGCGGAGATCGGCTTGCCCTGCGGCCCGTTGGGGAAGACCGCCTCCTGCACCGCCGGCAGGTTGGAGGCGTCGTCGGCCTTGACTTCGAAGCTGTTGGGGAGCGGGTTGGAGTGCAGCTCTTCGACGATCGTTTTGTCTTTCAGTTCCGATTTCAGCGTCGCCAGCGCTTCGTCCTTGCCGATGAAGGTGACTTCGGCGACGTGCGGGATCGCTTCCAGTTCGCCGCGGAGGTTGGCGATTTCGGCTTTCGTCGCGTCGTCGTAGAGGGCGTACTGGACGTTGAGCTGGTCGCGGACTTCCTCGCTCTTGCCCTGGGCGGTCTGGAAGATCGGGATCAGCATCCCGAGCAGGACGACGGTGACGACCGTGGTGACGATCGCCGCCAAGCTGGGGGCGCCGTTGCGCTTCAGCGCGCGCAGGGCCTCCTGGAAGAAGAAGACGAGGCGTCCCATCAGCTCAGCGCGTCGTGGTCGGAATGGCCGTTGGTCTGGAGGCCGCCGTCGGGGGCGACACCCATCTCAGCCTGCATCCGCAAGCCGAATTCAGTCGTCGACTCCTCGGTGTAGCCGCCGGAGACCTCGTCGCGGACGACGCGGCCCTCGTAGAGCTCGACCACGCGCCGGCGCATGTTGTCCACCATCTCGCGGTCGTGGGTGACGACGACGACGGTGGTGCCAGTCTTGTTGATCCGGTAGAGCAGCTGCATGATCCCGATCGAGGTGATCGGGTCGAGGTTGCCGCTCGGCTCGTCGGCCAGCAGCAGCGGCGGGTGGTTGACGAAGGCGCGGGCGACGGAGACGCGCTGCTGCTCGCCGCCGGAGAGCTGATCGGGGTAGCTGTGGAGCTTGGTCGAGAGGCCGACCAGGCGCAGCGTCGCCGGCACCTGCTCGCGGATTTCGGCGCGGCTGGCGCCGATCACCTGCAGCGCGTAGGCGACGTTGTCGTAGACGGTGCGGTTGGGCAGGAGCTTGAAGTCCTGGAAGACGGTGCCGATGTTGCGGCGCAGCTGCGGGATTTTCTTCTCCGGCAGCTGGCCGATGTCCCGCCCGGCGATCTTGACCGAGCCTTCGGTGGCGGCGAGCTCGCGGATCAGCATCTTGATCAGGGTGCTCTTGCCGCAGCCGGTCGGGCCGACGAGGAAGACGAACTCGCCGCGGCCGATCGCCAGCGAGATCCGGTCGAGCGCCATGTGCCCGCCGGGGTAGACCTTGGTGACGTCGCTGAGCTCGATGATCGGGGCGCGGCGGCCACGCGGGCGCCGCGGCTCCTCAGGGCCCGGATTTCTCTTCTTCGATCTGCGCATGCGGGGGTGCCTTCTGCGGAGACAGGGTGACTCCTCCGCCACCCCGGCCCCGCAAGATCGCGCCCACGCAGGCGATCTTTCAGATCACGTAGATCTTCAACTCAAGCCCTACCCGATCGCGACCATGCGCTCGATCGGGATCCGCGCCCGCTCGGCGATCGCCGGGGGGACGCTGACCTCGTGCTTCATCTCGAGCAGGGAGTCGCGCAGCTTCGGCAGGGTGATCATCTTCATGTACTTGCAGAAGGCCATCCGGTTGGCCTCGATCAGGTGGGCGCGGGGGGCCGCCTGCTGGAGGGGGTAGAGCATCCCGTTCTCGGTGGCGACGACGAACTCGCCTTCCGGGTTGGCTTCGACGTGCCGCTGCATCCCCGAGGTGGAGAGCATGTGAACTCGCTCGGGGTCGATGTCGCCCGCGGCGACGTACTCCATCGCCTGGGTCGAGCAGCCGCACTCGGGGTGGATCAGGAACTCGGCGTTCGGGTGCTCTTCGCGGGTGCGGGCGATGTCGAGCGGTTTGATCCCGGCGTGGACGTGGCACTCGCCGTCCCAGATGTGGAAGAGGCCGCGGCGCTCGGGTTCGTCGATCAGGCCGGTCTCGCGCTCGACGAAGGCGCCGAGCCACATGTCGGGGCCGAAGAGGACCTCGGTCTCGGGCCCGTGCTCCTCCCAGATGTGGCGGACGACCTGGACGGCGTTGGAGGAGGTGACGCAGTAGTCGGTCTCCGCCTTCACCTCGGCCGAGGTGTTGACGTACATCACCACCAACGCGCCGGGGTGCTCGGCCTTCCAGGCCCGCAGCTGCTCGGCGGTGATCGAGTCGGCGAGCGAGCAGCCGGCGTCGAGATCGGGGATCAGGACCGTCTTCTCGGGCGAGAGGATCGAGGCGGTCTCGGCCATGAAGTGGACCCCGCAGAAGGCGATCGCCTCGGCGTCGGTCTCGGCGGCCTGGCGCGAGAGCCCGAGCGAGTCGCCGAGGTAATGGGCGACGTCCTGGACCTCGGGCAGCTGGTAGTTGTGGGCGAGGATGACGGCGTTCCGCCGCTCCGCGAGCGCGCGGACTTCGTCGCTGATCTCAGCGATCTCCTCCGGACTCAGCTCCGGTGCGAGCGTAGGTTGGATCGTCGGGAGCTCCTGCATGAGCCCTTCCTTTCCTGATGTTCGCCGGCGGGACTGGGTCCGGACCGGTCGAATGACGTAGGGAAAGTCTAAAGGAGCGAGTGACCCGGCGGCGACCAGGCGCTGTTGCAAACCCGTGGTTGACAAAGGCGCCTAGCGCTTCGACGTAGCCTTTTGGGGATGCCGGAGCTGCCGGAGGTCGAGATCGTCGCCCGCCGCCTCGACGCCGCCCTGAGCGGGAGCGAGGTCGAGTCGGCGCTGGCGCCGGGGATGAACGTGATGAAGACCTTCGACCCGCCGATCGAAGCGCTGGCGGGGCGCGAGGTGACCGGGGTGCGGCGGATCGGCAAGATGCCGGTGGTCGAGTTCGGCGGGCTGGCGCTGCTGGTCCACCTGATGTCGGCCGGGCGGCTGCGGGCCTTCGACAAGCGCGCCTCGGTCAAGGACCGCGCCTCGCGGGTCCTCGTCCGCCTGACCGACGGCCGCGAGCTGCGGCTGCGCGAGTACGGGACCAAGCAGCGGGCCTGGGCGAAGCTGCTGCCGATCGAGGCGGTCGACGCGGACGAGATGGTGGCGAGGCTGGGGCCGGAGGCCTGGCCGGCGCCGCCGCTGGAGGAGTTCGCCGCCGCGATCGACCAGCCGCGCCACCTCCACCCCCTCCTCCGCCACCAGAGCGACCTCGCCGGCATCGGCCGTTCCTGGGTCGACGAGATCCTCTGGGAGGCGCGGCTCTCGCCCTTCAAGAAAGGCTCCGAGCTCGAGCCCGAGGAGGTCGAGCGCCTGCACGCCGCCCTCCACGTCCTCGGCGACGCGATCGACCGCTACGAGGAGACGATCGGCCCCGAGGTGCCGGAGAAGTTCGAGATGCCCCTGCAGGTCCACAAGCGCGAGGGCCAGCCCTGCCCGCGCTGCGGCGCCACGATCGAGGCGGTCTTCTTCTCCGGGCACCAGACGAACTATTGCCCGCAGGAGCAGACCGGCGGCCGTGTTCTTAAGGATCGACGGCTTTCGAAACTCTTGAAGTAGGCAAAGGGACGGGTGCCCCTCCGACAGAGGCTTTGGGTCAAGCCGATGGCACGGTGGGTCCCTCGGGAGACATACGGTCTCCGGCGGAGGGGCACCCGTCCCTTAATTCACCTCAAGCAACATCGAGAAATCCAGGGTGGGAGCCGAGTGAGTCAGCGCCCCGACCGAGATGAACTCGACCCCGGTCTCGGCGACCTCGCGCACGTTCTCCAGCGCGATCCCGCCCGAGGCCTCGAGCGAGACGCCGTCGGGGCCACCCGCGTTCTCGTCGCGCAGGGCGACCGCCGCCCGGATCGAGTCGACGCTCATGTTGTCGAGCAGCAGCCGGTCGACCCCGGTGCCGAGCGCGTAGGCCGCTTCGTCGAGGTCGCGGACCTCGACCTCGATCGCCATCTCCGGCTGCGCGGTGCGGGCGGCGTGGACCGCCTTGGCGAGGCCGCCGGCCGCGGCGATGTGGTTCTCCTTGATCAGGATCGCGTCGTAGAGGCCGAGGCGGTGGTTGATCCCGCCCCCCGCGGCGACCGCGGCCTTCTCCAGCTGCCGCAGCCCCGGCGTCGTCTTGCGGGTGTCGAGGATCGTGGCGCCGGTGCCGACGACCGCCTCGGCGTAGCG
>DATHFL010000002.1:0-2888 GCA_035318125.1 Solirubrobacterales bacterium
AGGTCTCGGTGGTCGCCGACCTCGCCCCGGTCGGGATGATGAATCTGATTCTCGGCGCCGCCGAGGACGCCGAGGCGGGCGGAGAGCACCTGCTCGAAGCGGTCGAGTGGGCGCTCTCGAAGGGCGTCTCCCCCTACGTTCCGGCGACGCCGAACCTGCCCGGCTCCGAGGCCGCGGAGGCGCTGCTGCGAGAGCGGGGCTTCAAGCATGCCTACGCGTGGATGAAGTTCGTCCGCGACCCGCACCCGCCGCGCTTCGAGGCCCCGGGCGACGTCGAGGTGGTCGAGCTGAGCGATCCGGCGGAGGCGCCTTTCGGGACGATCGCCGCGATCGGGTTCGGAATGCCCTCCTGGGGGGCGGACTTCTTCGCCAACCTGCCCGGCCGCGAGGGCTGGCACTGCTACGTCGCCCGCGTCGACGGCGAGGCGCAAGGCTGCGCGGCGATGGTGATTGATGAGGGGATCGCCGAGTTCGGGATCGCCGCCACCCTCGAGGGCGCCCGCGGTCGCGGCTGCCAGACGGCGCTGCTGCACCGGCGGATCCTCGACGCTGCCGCAGCCGGCTGCCACACGCTCTTCGTCGAGACCGGTGAGCGGGTGCCGGACCGGCCCTCGGCGAGCTACCGCAACATCCTCCGCGCCGGCTTCGAGGAGGCCTACCTGCGGCCCAACTGGAAACCGGCCTGAGACTCAATCGGTCTCCGCTCGCTGCGCCTCCTCGCCGAGGATCTGCATCAGCACCACGGAGAGCTTCGTCAGCTCCACGCCGCTCACCTCGGCCCGCTCGGCGCAGCGTGCGTCCACCTCCTGCACTTCGTTCAGGGCCCGCTCGAGGATCTCGCAGATTTCTCCCCAGCCCTCCTCGTCGACCTTGATCGGGCTGCGGCTCAGGTGCCTGTCCCCTCTGCTGTCGAGCTTGCCGGCGACCAGCGAGGCTCCGAGGTCCTCGGAGATCAGCCGCAGGATGTCGACGGTGATCGGATATCCGTCCTTCGGGTCCACCGCTTCCCATTCGGCGGTTGAGAAGTAGTGGCGTTTGGTCGCCCGGTAGATGCGCTCGGTGCGACCGCCGTGCTTGACCTCCCGCTCCAGCTCGACGCAGCCGAGTTCCCGCAGCACCTTGATGTGGTGGGAGGCGAGGTTGACGTCGACGTTTTCCAGGCGCCGAGCGATCTTCGACGGGCTGCTGGGCCCGTCCATGAGGATGTTGAGAATGTCCACCCGAGTCGGGTTGCTGACAGCCTTCATCAACCGCCGGTCGATGAGGCTCGGCCCGCTCTTTGCCACGCTGCCTCCCAGCTGTACGTCTTTGGGGAAGGGCGAGTATTCCAGACGATTTAGGGACTCACATGTTCCTTTTGTGTTGACCCTGCCGCTCAGCGACATTGGGCTAGCGCGATGCGAGCGCGCGCCCGAGACTGCGGGACTTCTTCGATCCTCCGAAGAAGTCACATGCCCCCCGCAGAACCGGACCCCCGCCTGGTCAAGGCCGTCGACCACCCGATTCGCGTCGGGTTCCTCAGCCTGCTGGCGGAGCGGGAGACGCTCAGCCCGAGGGAGGGCCTCGACCTCCTCGCCGCCCCCGCGGTCTCCCTCCGCCACGTCGTCTACCACGTCCGCGTCCTGCACCGCTTCGACATGGTCGCTCCGGCGGGCGCCCCCCACCCCGTCCGCGGCGTCCCCTTCCGCGCCACCCCCAAGGGCGAGATGGCGCTGGCGGCGCTGGGCCTCTCGCTCTAAAAGCACCAAGAGGTTCACAAAGCATTAATGGACGGTGCCCACCGCCCTTGAGAGGGTTACGGGCTACCAGTCAAAGCCCCAATGAGCACCGCCGAGCTGAGTCTATCCCTATATGACACCAATCGGTGCAACGTTTACATCAGGGGCGCTTCACCGGACTCAGCTCGGCCGCTCCTTGGGCCCGCCTTGATCTCATTGATCGCGCCATCGGAGAAGGTCGCTCGAATGCGAAACCCAGCGAGCGGTTCGACCTCCGTCCAGGACGCAGGAGAAAAGGCGCCTACCGGAATCGAACCGGTGTAAACGGCTTTGCAGGCCGCTGCGTAGCCACTCCGCCAAGGCGCCGAGGAGTGGGTGAAGCCTAGCGGCGCGGGTTCGGTCGGCTACTGCTCGTAGTCCTCGACGGTGCCGCCGTCGCGACCTGGGCTACCCGCGCACCTGGAACGTTATGCCGGCCTTCTGCAGCCGCTCGAGGAGGGCGTCGCCCATCGCGGCGGCGGTGGTCAGCTGGCCGGAGCGCTGCGGCAGCTCGTCGAAGGCGAGGCAGAGGCCGGACTCGGCGAGCATCTTCGAGGTCTCGCCGTAGCCGGGGTCGCCGCCTGAGACCTCGGTCACCACGCGCTTCCCTCCTCCTTCGCCGACGAAGACGACCTTGAACCAGCTGCGCTCGCGCTCGGCCTCGCTCGGCCCCTCGCCGGGGGCTTTCATCTTCAAAAGGAGCTTGCGGGTCGGCGGCAGCTGTGCAAGCAGACCGACGGTGCCGACGCCGGCGGCGACCGCCCCGACCGTCGCCAGGTGCTTGGCGACCATGTGATGGCCGTAGGTGAAGTTCGGCCCGTAGCGCTCGAGCGCGGCGGCGGAGCGGCGGACTATCGGCCCGTCGATCGTCGGCAGCGGCACCGCCCAGCCGCCGAGCTCCTTGTCGTGGCGGACCCGGGCGGGAGCCGCGTGGACCTCGCGTCCCGGCGGGCGCTGCTCGAGGCGGCGGCGCTCCTTCGCCGCGCTCATCGTCTGGCGGGCGCGGCCGAAGCCGTTGACCGCCGAGTGGTAGGTGCCGCCGGAGAAGCGGGCGTTGCTCCTCACGTATCCGTTGACCTTCAGCGGCACTCCCTCCGGCAACTGCTGGACGGTGAAGTAGGCGCCGAGGTC
>DATHFL010000003.1:0-2715 GCA_035318125.1 Solirubrobacterales bacterium
CATCGCCGACACCGCCCGCCTCTGCTGGGAGGCGCTCGACAACGAGGAGACGGTGATCTTCGAGGGCGCCCAGGCGACCCTGCTCGACCTCGACCACGGCACCTATCCCTTCGTCACCTCGTCCAACCCGATCGCCGGCGCGGCCACCGTCGGCGCCGGCATCGGTCCCAAGGACATCGACGAGGTCTGGGGGATCGCCAAGGCCTACGCGACCCGCGTCGGCGCCGGGCCGTTCCCGACCGAGCTGGACGACGAGGTCGGCGAGCAGATGCTGCAGCGCGGCCACGAGTTCGGGACGACGACCGGGCGGCGGCGACGCTGCGGCTGGATGGACCTGGTGGCGCTGCGCTACGCGGTCCGCCTCAACCGGATGGACGCGCTGGCGATCACCAAGCTCGACGTGCTCAGCGGCATCGGCCCGCTGCGGGTGGCGGTCCGCTACCGCTCGAAGGAGGGCGCGGTCCTCGACACCTTCCCCTACCACCAGTCGATCCTCCACTCGGCGACGCCGGAGTACGAGGAGCTGCCCGGCTTCGACCTCGACCTCACCGCCTGCCGCGAGGCGGCCGACCTGCCGCAGGAGGCGCGCGACTACCTCGGCTTCATCTCCGACTTCGTCGGGGTGCCGGTCCGGCTGGTCGGGGTCGGTCCGGACCGCGAGCAGGTCGTCTGGCTGGATCTTTAGAAAAAGAAACCCGTCGGTACCGCGGCTGCTCTACAGTCTGTCGAGTGCCTTCCACCAAACGCTTGGCGAAACTGAACGAGCGGCTGCCCCGGGGAAGACACGGCTTGCCGAGGGAGGCGGTGACCGAGTCCCAGCGCAACCGCATCCATCAGGCGATGATCGAGGTCGTCTCCGAGCGCGGCTACCCGGAGACCCGCGTGGTCGACGTGATCGGCGTCGCCGGGGTCTCCCGCAAGACCTTCTACGAGCTCTTCGACAGCAAGGAGGACTGCTTCCTCGCCGCCTACGACGTCCTCCTCGACAACCTGCTCGGCGAGGCGACCAATGCCTTCGAGTCGAAGTCCGGAGCCCCCTGGGCGGAGCGGATCGGCGCCGCGCTGGAGAGCCTGCTGAAGCACCTCTCCGCGCATCCCGAGGAGGCGCGCTTCGCGATCGTCGAGGTCCTCGCCGCCGGCCCGAAGGCGCTGGCACGGCGCGATGCGGCCCTGCGGCAGTTCACCGGGTTCCTCGAGGCCGGACGCTCCGAAACCTCGGTCGAGCTGCCCGGGATCACCTCGATCGCGCTGGCCGGCGGGATCAACGAGCTGCTCTACAGCGAGATCCTCCACGGCGCCGTCACGCGGCTGCCGAGCCGGCTGCCCGACCTGATGTTCTGGGTGTCACTGCCGTTCCTGGGGGCCGAGGGCGCCGCCGCTCAGCGCGAGCGGGCGCGGCTCTCGATGCAGCATTCCTAGCGGCTCGGTTAAGCCGCTCCTTTTCGCGAACGGGCGGGTTTACGAAGAGGGTCTGGGTGGTAGTTTGACCCGCTGAATAGAAGTTCAAATGCACGCTTCCGACGGCATCGACCCATGGACGGGCGGCCGCAAAGGAGAGATAAAAGGGATATGCGCAAGTACCTGATGTTGACGACGGCCCTTGTCGGCCTGATCGCCGTCAGCGTGGCGGGCATTGCCACCGCTGCAAACGGGCCGGTCACCGCCGAAGCAGGGAACCTCAAATTCGTCTTCGACGGCGGCTTCAAGCCGAGCAAACTGCCGAAGAAAAAGTTCGCTCCGATCATGCTCAGCGCCTCCGGCAAGATCTCGACCAAAGACGGGACGCACCCGCCGGCGCTGAAAGAAGTGGTGGTCGAAACCGACAAGAACGGCGGCATCAACGTCAAGGGCGTCTCGGTCTGCAAGTCCGGGCAGCTGCAGTCCCGCGACACCAAAGCGGCCGAAAAAGTCTGTAAGAAAGCGATCATCGGTACCGGCACGACCAACGTCCAGATCGCCTTCCCGGAACAGAAACCGATCCCCGTAAGCTCGAAGCTGCTCGTCTTCAACGGCGGCACCTCGGGCGGCAAGACGACCCTCTTCATCCACGCCTACATCACGGTCCCAACCCCGGCCGCGATCGTGACCACGGTGAAGATCTCGAAAATCAACAATGGCCGCTACGGCCTCAAATCGGTCGCGACGATCCCGAAGATCGCCGGCGGCAGCGGCTCCGTGACCTCGTTCAGCCTCAGCGTCGGCAAGCAGGGCGTCCTCTTCGCCAAATGCCCCGACGGCAAGCTGCAGGCCAACGCGCTGGCGAAGTTCGCCGACTCGACCAAGGTCTCGGCGACGATCATCCGGACCTGTACGGGAACCTGAGCCAGGATCTCGTCAGAGTTCCGGAAGACGTGAGCGAAGGGGCGACCAAATGGTCGCCCCTTCTGCATGTACGGGGGTGGTTCGCCGACCAGTACCCGGTTGCGCTTTCGGCACCGAGCTAGTACATATAGGAGTACTCAATTAGCGAAAGTTATCTACACTGGCGCAGATGTTCTCTGGCAACGACAGCTTGCCGACGGCGGTAATAACCGCCAAGGAACAGGACTTAAAGCCCCTCTCCGAAGAGAGTGCCGCGGCGCTCGAACTCAACGACCGACAGGCGGAGAAGATGGAGTCCTTCCTCCACGAGGCATGGTTCTTCGGCGTCAAGACCGGCCACAAGGTGATGATGGAGACGAAGCTCGGGCAGGACGACCCGAAGCCCGTGATCCT
>DATHFL010000004.1:0-5447 GCA_035318125.1 Solirubrobacterales bacterium
GATCGCCGCGGCCAGCGCCTTTTCGGCGCCCGCGCCCGCCTCCTTCAGCTGCTCGGCCGCCCGCCGTGCGGCGGCGAGCGGGTCCTGCGGGTTGCCGAGCGCCTCGCCGGCCTCGCGCAGCTGCGCCTCGCGCTCGCGGAAAAAATCAATGGCAGCAGGACCCGTGATCGCCTCGATCCGGCGCACGTTGGCGGCGCTCGATCCCTCCGTGACGATCTTGAAGATGCCGACCTCGGCGGTGTTGGCGACGTGGGTGCCGCCGCAGAGCTCGCGCGAGACCTCGGCGACCTCGACCACCCGCACCCACTCGCCGTATTTCTCGCCGAACAGGGCCATCGCGCCGAGCCGCTCGGCCTCCTCGCGGCCCATGTTCATCCAGCGGACCGGGCGGCTCGCCTTGATCCACTCGTTGACCCGGTCCTCGACGTCGCGCAGCTCCTCCGGGGCGAGCGCCTGGCCGTGGGTGAAGTCGAAGCGGAGCTTGTCGGGACGGACCGCCGAGCCCGCCTGGCGGACGTGGGTGCCGAGCCGCTCGCGCAGCGCCGCGTGCAGAAGGTGGGTGGCGGTGTGGTTGCGCATCGTCGCGTGGCGGGTCTCGGCGTCGACCTCGGCTTCGACGGCGACGCCCGGCTCGATGCCGGCACCAGGCTCGACCTCGATCGCCTGGTCGTCTCCCACCCGGTAGACGTCGACGACGCGCGCCTCGGCGCCGTTCCAGCGCAGCACACCGGAGTCGGCGACCTGGCCGCCGCCCTCGGCGTAGAAGGGGCTCTCCTCCAGCTTCACCAGCGCCCTGCCGTCGGCCGGCTCGACCGCGGCGAGGCCGGTGGTCGCGCGCAGGGTCTCGTAGCCGACGAAGCGGGTCGGCGGCGCGGCGGTGGCGAAGGCGACGACGCGGCCGTGGGTGTCCTCGGAGCCGTGGGCCGTGGCGGCGCCCATGCGGGCGCGCGTGCGCTGCTCCTCCATCAGCTCCTCGAAACCCTGGTCGTCGACCGAGAGCCCGCGTTCGGCGAGCAGCTCCTTGGTCAGGTCGTAGGGGAAGCCATAGGTGTCGTGCAATTTGAAGGCGTCGGCGGCGTCTATCCACGAGGTCTCGGCACCCTCGGCTTCGGCGACCAGCCGCTCCAGCAGCTCGCTGCCGCGCTCCAGCGTGCGGCCGAAGCTCTCCTCCTCGTCGCCGACCCAGCGGGCGATCGTCTCCCGCTCGGCGACCAGCTCCGGGTAGGCGTCGCCCATCAGCTCGATCGCGCGCTCGGCGAAGCGACCCAGCCAGGGGGCCTCCAGCCCCAGCGTCCGCCCCTGCTGGATCGCCCGCCGCATGATCCGGCGCAGGATGTAGCCGCGGTCCTCGTTCGAGGGGACGACGCCGTCGGCGATCAGGAAGGCGGCGCCGCGGCTGTGGTCGGCGACGATCCGCATCGCCCGGGTGACCGCGCCGCCCTCGTCGTAGCGACGCCCGGAGAGCTCCTCGGCGAGGTCGACCAGCGGCCGCACGTGGTCGGTCTCGAAGACCGAGGGCACGTCCTGGAGGATCGCCGCCATCCGGTCGAGGCCCATGCCGGTGTCGATGTTCTTCGTCGGCAACTCGGTCAGGGTGCCGTCCTCGGCGAGGTCGTAGCTCATGAAGACGTGGTTCCAGAACTCGAGGAAGCGGTCCGAGTCGTCGCCCGGGCGGTCCTCCTCGGCGCCGAACGCGAGGCCGCGGTCGAGGTAGAGCTCCGAGCAGGGGCCGCAGGGGCCGGTCGGCCCCGCCTGCCAGAAGTTGTCCTTGCGGCCGAGGCGGACGATGCGCTCGTCGGGGACGCCGGTCGCGCGCCAGATCTCGATCGCCTCCTCGTCCGGCCCCAGGCCGAGCTCCTCGTCGCCGCCGAAGACGGTGACCCAGATCCGCTCCGGGTCCATCCCGAAGCCCTCGGTCGCGAGCTCCCAACCCCAGGGGATCGACTCCGCCTTGAAGTAGTCGCCGAAGCTCCAGTTGCCGAGCATCTCGAAGAAGGTCATGTGGCGGGCGGTGTTGCCGACCTCCTCGATGTCGGTGGTGCGGAAGCATTTCTGCACGTCGGCGAGGCGCGGCGCCAGCGGCCGCTCGCGGCCGAGGAAGTAGGGCTTGAACGGCTGCATCCCCGCCGTGGTGAGCAGAACCGAGGGGTCGTGGACCGAGGGGACGAGCGAGGCGGAGGGCACGATCTTGTGCTCGCGCGCGGCGAAGAACGACAGGTAGGTGTCCCGGATCTCCTTCGCCCTCATGTTAGGAAGCCTAAATATTCGTCCGGTTTGAGGCGGCGAGCGTGAAAGTTCCCCCTTACACACCGATGGGGTTCTGCGTTTGAGCAGAGGACTTAACCATTTCGATCATCTCGAAGGAGGCAAAGATGAAGCTGCATCCGAAGCTTGTTGTGGGCCTCGCGGTGCTGGCGATGGGGCTTGTGCCCACCATGGCCGGGGCTGTCTCCTACCAGCCCGAATACCAGCCTGAAAAACCGCCGAATCCGCCCGCCAAAGCGCCCAAAGGCCACGCCTACGGCTACTACTGCAAAGGCTTCAGCAAGAAACACGTGAAAGGCCAGAAAGGGACCCCCTTCAGCCAGTGCGTGCGCGCGATGAAGGTCGCTGACCACAATGAAAACATCAGCGCCCGGAAAGCCTGCAAGCAGTTCAAGGGGCAGAAGCACGTTCCCCACGGGGACAAAGGCACTCCCTTCAGCCGTTGCATCAAGGGCGTCAACGAATTGCGGCGGGAAAAAGCCGCGACGGTGACGACCAGCTCGGTCGTCTGAGCTGACAGAGGGCCCGCGGCCCCCCTGGAGCCGCGCTGTTAGACGGCAATGGTGCCGTGGCCGACGATTCGATCGCCGGCCATGAGCACCGCCGTTTGGCCGGGGGCGACCCCGGCGAAAGCCTCGCCCAGCTCGACTTCGAGGCTGGGATGCCGCCCTCTCCCCGCCGCCGCGACGGTGGCGGGGAGGGCGCGTGAGCGGTAGCGGAGCTTGACCGCGTCGACCTCGCTGCCGTCGCGGTGCAGGATGGCATCGCGGACGCGGACGCGGCGCTGCTCGAGCTCGGCCCGGGTGCCGACGGTGACGGTGTTGGCGACGGCGTCGGTAGCGAGCACGTAGAGCGCCTCCGGGGCGGAGACGCCGATGCCGCGGCGCTGGCCGACGGTGAAGTCGTGGTGGCCGCGGTGGCGACCGAGGGTGCGGCCGGCGGAGTCGAGGATCGCGCCCTCGCGCTCGCGCAGGCCGCCATGGCGGCGCAGGAAGCCGCGCTTGCCCTGGCCGGCGAGGAAGCAGAGGTCCTGGCTCTCGGGCTTGCGGGCGACGGCGAGCTCGTGGCGGGCGGCGATCTCGCGCACCTCCGCCTTGGTCAGCTCGGTCAGCGGGAAGCCGAGGCGACCGAGCAGCTCCGGCGGTAGCGCGGCGAGCATGTAGCTCTGGTCCTTGGCGCGGTCGGCACCGGCGGCCAGCAACGGGCCCTCCCCGTCCTCGACGATGCGGGCGTAGTGGCCGGTCAGCAACCGCTCGGCCCCAACCCGCTCGGCCAGGTCGATCATCGCCGCCAACCGCACCTCGCCGTTGCAGAGAATGCAGGGGTTGGGCGTGCTGCCCTCGGCGTAGCCGCCGATGAAGCGATCGACGACCCGGCGGCGGAAGTCCGCCTCGAGGTCGAGGGTGAAGTGCGGGATGCCGAGCTGGTGCGCGAGCGCCCGCGCCCCAAGCACCGCCTCGGGCGAGCAGCAGGCCTTCTCGCCATCGGTCTCGGGATCGCTCCAGAGCTTGACCGTGACCCCGACCACCTCGGCGCCTTCCTCGCGGGCGAGCAGCGCGGCGACGGCGCTGTCGACGCCGCCGGACATGGCGACGGCTAGGCGGCGGCGAGAGGGGCGGGGGACATCCCTCCGTCGCAGATTAGGTGGAGGCTCCTCCGGGATGTCCCCCGCCCCTCCAACGAGGCGAAGCGACGATGAGGCAACACCTTGAAGCGCTCTGTGAAGGGCGTCGGTGGCGAGCTGGGCGGCGTGGCGCTTGGCAGGGGTTAGACCGCCGATAGCCGCATCAACCGTGTCTATATCGATCAGAGCGGCCTCGAGAACAGGAGAGCCATCAATCATCTCGACCACAGCCGCCGTTGCAGCGCGCGTAGCGCCGCATCCCTCGGCGTCGAAGGTCACCGACTGAAGCCGCCCGTCCTCCACAGCGAAGGAGACCCGCGAGAGATCCCCACAAGCAGCCCCGCCCGCAGCGCCAGTAAAGGCGCCGTCGGCAGCCGGACCGTACCGGCTGCCATCACGCAAATAGTGCTCGAAGAGCTCCCTCTCCATCCACCCAAGGGTAAAGCGCCCTCCGCTCGATCACCCCATCCCCTGCCCGGCAGCCCGCCCCCACGCACACCTACCTTGCCATGTGGGTGTGCGTGGGGGCGGGCTGTTCGAGCGCCAACCGCAAATCCGCCACGATCGCCTCCGGTTCCTCCTGCAACTGCCGCCAGGTCACGCGCATCGTCCGCCAGCCTTCGGCCAGGAGGATGCGGTCGCGCTGTCGGTCCGACTCGAAGCGCTTCCTCGTGGCGTGGACCGTGCGGCTGTCGAGCTCCACCGCCACCCGCTCGCGTTCCCAGAGCGCATCGATCTCGAAGAAGCGCCCGCGGAGCGCCAGGTCCGCGTTCATCCGCGGCCGCGGCAGCCCGTGAGCGTCGACCAGCGCCACGAACGCCTCCTCGAAGTCGTTGCGCGTGAACCCGACCGGCTCCGGCGACCCCAGCAACGCCCGCAGGTTCTGCGTCCCGCGCCGTCCCGGATACCGCTCCAACAGCACCGGCAACGAGACTCGGTCGCGCATTTCCCGCACTTCCGCCTCGTGGAAGACCCGCTCCAGCCCCCTCGCATCCAGGACCGCAGCAAGGTCGAAGACGGTCCGAAACGGCGAGGTGACCGGGATGCCGTCCTCGACCGTCCCTCTCGTCGCCTGGCACCAACCCACGGTGGCTGACGATCCCGTGCCTCCGGATCCGCCTCTCGGGGCGCGTCACGTCGATCCATTCGCTTGCGGGCGGCATCAGACTCCAGAGCCTCGCCGCCGATCGGTGGCTCAGCGATGCTTCCTCTCCGCAGGCCAACACGGCCGCCATCCAGCGTCCGCGGCGGGAGATTCGGCGCACTCCGACGACATATACGCCTCGATGGACCTCGTGCAGCCGACCCTGCTCCAAACGGCGGACGATCGCCCTCCTCCCCATCCCGAGCCCCAACAGCTGCTGCCGCCCCACCACCCCATGCTGCCGCCGGGCAAGCTGCTCCATCTCCCGCTCAAGAAATCCAGTGGGCAGTTGAGCACCAATACGGTGCTGAATTGACCTTTCGTTTGGCACACGGCTAAGGGTCCGGCAAGCGACCGCACCCGTGGCGCGCACTTCGTGCCAACTCCGTCCATCAAAGCGCAAAAAAGGCTCCA
>DATHFL010000005.1:0-3646 GCA_035318125.1 Solirubrobacterales bacterium
GAGCACGAGAAAGGCGGCGCCGGCGGCCAGCTGCAGCAGCCGCTGGCGGCGGTTGGGCTCAGCGCCCATCGGCGACGACCGCTCCGTCGGTCCCGGCGTACCCGATCAGGCGGGTCGCGCCCAGCAGGAAGAGGACCGTCATCAGGACGGCGCTGGCGACGCACCACTCGCAGATCGCTTCGATCTTGAAGATCTCCAGGTAGGTGAGAAAGACGCTGTAGCCGAAGCCGCCGAGGGAGACGAGGAAGCCGCCGAAGCGGGCGACGTCGTCGGCGAAGAAGGCGCTGGCGAGCAGGAGCGCGTAGGCGACGATCCCGAAGACGGCGATGTTGACGCCGAAGACGTGCGAGTAGGAGCTTTCGGCGACGGTTTCGCAGCCGGTCCCGCCGGCGAGGCAGGCGGGCGCGCCTCCTCCCGCCTCGACGATCGCGATGTAGGTCGCCACCCCGATCCCGAGGGCGGCGAAGAAGGCGATCAGGCGGCGCAGCGTGCCCTCGTCGGGAAACTTCATCGCCGGGAAGATAAGGCTTCGGCGTAAAAGGCCGCTAAGCCGGTCGAGGCCCTAGTTAGTGAGCCCCTTCGATCGCGTCTGCCAGCTCCTTGGCCGAGGGCGAGACGCCCACGCTTTCGAGTTCTTCGTTCAGCACCGGCCCGCGGACCGTGAACCCGGGCGCCTCGTGGAACTCCTCGTTTTCGCCTTCTTCTGTGTTTTCCTGAACCCAGGTCGTCGAGTTCTCGCGATCCTCGGTCCATTTGTCGAGGTCCTTGACGCCGGCGGCTTCGGCGACGGCTTCGAGGAAATCGTCGTCAGCGGCGTAGCCCGAGTTCGGCTTCCCCTGGTTCCTGTAGAAGATTTCGATGAAGTTCCACCCGCGCCCCTGCAGCGAGGCGGCGTACGCCGCGGCACCGGCCGGGTTCGATTCCTCGCCGACGACCACCATGAACCGGAAGTCGATTTTGGTCGCCCCCTGTTTGACCTGGTTTTCGAGGATCTGCCGCATCGGGCCTTCCGCGAAGCGTTTGTCGGCCTTGCCCTGCAGGTCGCCGTACTCGACCGTTTCGACGGGCGCTCCCAGATCGCCGATGACGGCCGCCTCCTGCGGGTATCCCGCGAGGAACTCGTTCACGGCGGCGACGCCCTTGAGCCTGATGTCGCCGTCGTCGTCCCCGGAAGAGCCGGCGACGACGAGCAGGAGGACCGCTGCCAAGGCCAGGAGGCCGGCCCCGGCCCCCATCCACAGCAGTCGGCGCCGCCTGGAATCAGCGTTCATCAATTGAACATAAAGCTTTTGCGTAAAACGCCGCAAGGGCGCGCGAGAGCCTGCCGCCCTGCCACGCCAGCGGCGACTCCCCCTCCCCCTCGCTGATGAGCTCGGCACCGGGCAGCGCCTCCGCGTAAGCGACGGCCGCCTCGTATGGATGGCCGGGATCGGCGTCGTCGTTGCTGGCGACGACCAGGGCCGGGACGTCGAGAGCGCGCAGCTCCTCCATCGACTCGAACGGCCGCGAGCGCGGCACCTCTCGCAGCGCCTGCGCCAGCGCCTCGGGGTGCTGCTGGCGCAGCATCCGCTCGCGGGTGAAGCGCTCGACCGAGTCGCGCCAGCGCGGGTCCCGCGCCTGCTCCGCGACGACGTAGGCGACGAAGCCGTCGCCGCCACTCTCCAGCGCCGCCGCCAGGCCGTCCCAGTAGGTCAGCGACTCGGGCTCGATCGCGCCCGTGTAGACCGGCCCGATCAGCGCCAGGCCCGCCAGCCGCTCCGGGTGCCGCAGCGCGTAGGCAACCGCGGTGTGGGCGCCCATCGAGTGGCCGCCGAGGAGGAATCGCTCCTCTCCCACCTGCGCGGCCACGACCCGCTCCAGGTCGGCGACCAGCTCCGGGTATCCATAACCCTCCGCCGCCGCCGGGTCGGAGTCGCCATGCCCACGGGCGTCGTAGGTGACGACCCGGTACCCCGCCCGCGCCAGCGCCCGCGAGCCGTGCAGGACGTAGCGCCTGGTCGCGGTGATCCCGTGGCAGAGGACGACCGGCGGCCCCTCCCCTTCCGCCTCCCCGTGCAGCCGCGGCTGCGGCCCGACGACGAAGCCCTCCGCCTCCGCCGGCATCAATCCAGGGCGGCGACGGCGCGCTCGAGGTCCCCGACCGACTCGTAGGTGCTGCCGGTGCGGGAGACGGTGCGGTGGCGGACGATCCCCTCGCCGTCGATCACGAAGATCGCCCGCATCACGTAGCGCCCGCCGGGGACGTCCTTCAGCGCCGTCAAGCGCGCCAGCGGCCCGATCCAGCCGGTGACGCCGTAGCGCTTGGCGACCGTCAGGTCCTCGTCGGCGAGCAGCGGCACGTTCAGTTCCCGCTCTTTGACCCAGTGCTCGTGCGAATCGACCGACTGCGGCGAGATCCCCAGCACCTCGGCGTCGAGCTGGTCCAAGCGGTCGCCCTGGTCGCGGTAGGAGCAGAACTGCTTCGTGCAGACGGCGGTCGCGTCGCCCGGGTAGAAGGCGAGGATCAGGTTGCGGCCGCGGTAGTCGGCGAGCCGGTAGGTCCTGCCGCCCGTCCCGGGCAGCTCGAAATCCGGGGCTGGGTCGCCGACGTCGGGCTTGGCCATGACATCGAGCTTAGCCGCCCCCGGAGGGCGGCTAGGACTCCTGGATCGTCATCTCTTCGATCAGGACCGTCTGCGTCGGTTTTTCGTCTGACCCGCCGAGTTTTTCGATCGCTTCCACGACCTCGTAGCCGCTGGTCACCTTGCCGACCAGCGCGTATTCCGGCGGCAGGCCGGCGTCCGGCGCGGTGACGATGTAGAACTGGCTGCCCGAGCGACCGGGCGGATCGGTTTCGCTCTTCGCCATCGCCACCACGCCTTTGGTGTAGGAGAGGTTGGCCGGCGGTTTCTCGTCGACGACGTAGCCGGGGCCGCCGATACCGGTGCCTTCGGGGTCGCCGCCCTGGATCACGAAGCCCGGGACGACGCGGTGGAAGGTGACGTCGTCGTAGAAGCCTTCCTCAGCGAGGAAGGCGAAGGAGTTGCCGGTCTTCGGCGCCCGCTTGGTGTCGAGCTCGATTTCGAAGGTCCCGCAGTTGGTCTTCACGGTCGCTGTGGACATCACGTCGGGCTCGATCACCTGCTTCGGCGCCTTGAAGCTGACGTTCTTCGGCGCCGGCGCTTCGACCTCTTCGCAGGTGACTTCTTCGCTCGCGGTTTCGGCGGCGGTCTCAGGGGAGGAGCTCGTCGTCCCGTCGTCTGACCCGCCACAGGCGCTCAGCGCCAGCGCCGATGCGAGCGCGAGGATCGCGGCGAGGGCGAAGAGGACGCGGCGCTGTTTGAGCTGCTCCATGACGCGGAACCCTAATGGACGAACCTGAGCAAAGCGAGCGACCTACGATCCCGGCATGCCCCCCTCCCCCCTGCTGACCCCGCTCGCCGCGGCGGTCCTCCACGTCGGCGACCCGGAGCGGATCCTGCAGGTCGAGTGCGGCGATGGCGAGGGGGCGCTGTTCCTGGCCCGCGAGTTCCCCAGCGCCCGCGTCCGCGGCGTCGACCGCTCGGCCGCGGCGGTCCGCCGGGCCGCCGGCAGGGTCGGCCTCGACCCCGAGGGCCGGATCGCCTTCAAGCAGGGCGCCCCCCGCGACCTTCCCTTCCCCGGCGAC
>DATHFL010000006.1:0-6085 GCA_035318125.1 Solirubrobacterales bacterium
CTTGGCTTCGATCG
The DNA here is from genome assembly GCA_035318125.1 of Solirubrobacterales bacterium. Classification (GTDB taxonomy): domain Bacteria; phylum Actinomycetota; class Thermoleophilia; order Solirubrobacterales; family 70-9; genus VAYN01. The sequence goes on from DATHFL010000006.1 coordinate 15, forward strand.
CCTGCAGGAGGGCTGGGCTGCCGAAGTGGGAGCCGTCGCCGGCGCTGTCGCAGTGGCCGCGCGGCGGCGAGTGGAGGACGAGGACCGCGCCCTCGGGGCAGGGGGCGAGCAGCTCGGTCGCCGCCTCGTCGTCGAGGTCGAAGCTCCAGTCCCAGGGGGTCACCGGGATGCCGGCGCCGAGGCCGAAGAACTCGACCCCCTCGATCGTCGTCCCCTCGCCGTGGAGGACGATGGCGGCGCGCCAGGGCTCGGCGGCATACCGCAACGCGTCGGCGGTCTCGTTGTTTCCAGGGACAAGGACGGTCGGCACCTCGATCCCTGCGAGGGCGCCGATCGTCTCGTCGAGCCCCTCGTGGACCGAGGCGAAGTCGCCGGCCCCGACCACGACGTCGGCGTCGGCCGACATCTCGGCCAGCTGCCCCCCCTGCTCGAGGTCACGGTGCAGGTCGCTGAAGGCGAGGATGCGCATGCCGAAAAGCTAGCCGCTGGAGATGAAGAGGGGGCGTCAGCCAGCTGCGAGGAGCGATTCGACTGCGGCTCTGAGGCGGTCCGGGTCAACCGTTGGAAAGCGGTACAGCTCCGGCTCGATGCCCTCGAACAGCTCCAGCAGCCGGCCAGGCTCGACCAGTCCTGAATCGACCATGGCGCTCACGTCCTGCAGGTCGAGCTCGAAGCCGCGCTCCAGCTTGGACAGGGCCTGCGAGTAGGGATCGAAGTCGAAGACCTCGAGGTTGCCCTCACGGAAGCGAAAACGGCTACGGTCGCGCCAGCCGGCGAGCGGCGGAAGGAAGTCCAGCGGAGAAGCCAGCTCGACGTTCACCGAGAGCTCCTCCTTCAATGCCGCAAGCCGCTGCAGCGCAGCGTCCGAGTCTGGCTCGAACCGCACGTCCACGTCGATCGTCGACTGGCGCCAGCCCTCCAGGACGGCGGTGGCGCCGCCGGTCAGGTACATCCGGGTGCCGGCCGGCACTGATCGCCCCAGCTCCTGCGCCAGGCGCCGAATCCGCTCGGCGTCAGCTGCGTCGCGCAAGTTCCGCTGCTCCGGCGAAGCTGGCGATGCGAGCCAGGATCGCGTTGTAGCGGGAGTGAGCCGCATCTCCATATTCGGCGCGCAACTGACCGTAGAGGTCATGAGCGGCGGGAACGTCCCCCTGGGCGCTTGGCGCTTTCAGTCCGATCCGGCGCAGCCGCGGCGCTGCGCACTGCACGGCGCTCGCGTTGATGCTCCTCCGGCCGGCCTCGATGTCGGCAATGCCGGGAAGCACGATCTCGGCCCCAGGCAGCTCCCTGTATGCCTCGTTTGCCATTGCCGACAAGCGTAGAGATCCGCGCCTACGCGGCCGCGGCATCCTCACTCTCGGTCACTTCTTCGACTTTGCCGCCCGGCATCCCGACGAGGGCGACGATGAAGGCGACGGCCATCACCGCCGCCATCGCGTAGAAGACGGTGCGGGAGGCGAGGGCGAAGTCCTGGGGGATCGAGTCGACCACCCTCTGGACCGGGGCGGGGAGGTGCCGCGGCGCTTCGCCGGCTGCGCTGCCCTGACTGATCGCATCGGCGATTTCGTCGGCGGCCCGCTTCGGCACGCCGTGCTCGGCTGCCGTCGCCTCCAGGTTGGAGCGGTTCTCGAGGATCAGGATCGAGCCGAGCACCGCGAGCCCGAGGCTGGAGCCGAAGTTCCGCACCGTCTGCGTGATCCCGGTCGCCTCGCCGTAGCGGCTGCGCGGCACCCGGTTGAGCGCGTCGGTGTTGGCGGGGCTGAGGACGAGCCCGACCCCGGCCCCGGCGATGACGATGTAGTACCACTGGTCGCTGACTGAGAGCTCGGTCAGCGAGTGCCCCCAGAGGTAGAACCCGACCGCGGCGACGGCGCATCCCAGCACCACCGACGGCCGCGCCCCCACCCGGTCGAGGACCTTGCCGCCGTACTGCGAGGCGGTGGCGAAGCCGGCGAAGAAGATCAGCAAGTAGAGCCCCGTTTCCGAGGCGCTTTCGCCGAGCGAGATCTGCGCGTACATGCTGGCGAAGAAGAAGAGCGGGACGAAGGGGACCATCAGCAGGAAGAGGACGGCGTTGTCGATCGCGAAGGCGCGGTCGCGGAAGACCTCCAGCCGCAGCAGCGGGTTCTCGGCCCGCAGCTCGTAGGCGACGAAGGCGGCGAGGATCGCCAGCCCGCCGGCCAGGCAGCCCCAGGTGGCGAGGCTGTCCCAGCCCCAGACGCTCGACTGCTGCAGGCCGAGGACGGCGAGCCCCATCCCGCCGGTGATCAGGACCGTGCCGCGGTAGTCGAGCGGCGCCGGGTGGCGCTCGTCGGCCGGCTTCGACTTGGCGATCAGGACGAGGGCGACGATCGCGACCGGGATGTTGACCCAGAAGATCGCCCGCCAGCTCCACTCGACCAGGTAGCCGCCGGCCAGCGGGCCGACCGAGGTGAGGCCGCCGGCGACGGCGAAGAAGATCGCCATCGCCCGGCCGCGCTCGCGGACGGGGAAAGCGTTGAGGACGATCGCCAGCGCCGCCGGGAACATGATCGCCGCGCCGGCGCCCTGGATCAGCCGGAAGACGATCAGCCAGATCTCGTCGAGCGAGCCGGTCGGGGTGGCGCCGCAGAGGGCGGAGGCGGTGGCGAAGACGACGACGCCGAGGACGACCATGCGCCGGTGGCCGGCGATGTCGGCGAGGCGGCCGCCGAAGGCGAACAGCGCCGAGAGCGCCAGCAGGTAGCCGTTGACGATCCACTGCACCCCCGTCGCCGAGAGCGAGAGATCGTCCTGGATCGTCGGGATCGCGATCGCGACGATCGTCTGGTCGATGAAGGTCATCGAGACCGCGAAGATCATCGCCGCGAGGATCAGCTTGCCGTTCTGACCGGTGGTTTCGTCCATGCCCGCGCCTTTGCCGCGCGGGGGGCGATTCCTCCCCGGGGTCCGGTATTGTCGCCGCCGCAATGCCCCCCGTCTTCTGGCTCGGACTCGGAATCGCCGCCGTCTTCTTCCTCGTCGGCGCGATCTCCGGAGCGCGCTCGCGCACGGCCAGCCTCGGCAGCGGCGCCGCGGTGGGCGCGTACCTCGGGATCATGGCCGCCTTTCCTTTGTTGGCCATCGGCCTCGCTACCTCCTAGACCCACTGGGTCCATTGCATGAAGGCGCCCCCAGCGGGGTAGCCGCAGCGCATGACCAGCGCGACCGAAACCCCTGTCCTGAGCCTGCACGACGGCGTCGAGATCCCGCAGCTGGGGTTTGGCGTCTTCCAGATCCCACCCGAGGACACGCAGGAGAAGGTCGAGGAGGCGTTCACGGTCGGCTACCGCCACGTCGACACCGCTGCCGCCTACGGCAACGAGGCCGGGGTGGGGGCGGCGATCGCGGCCAGCGACCTGCCGCGCGAGGAGATCTTCCTGACGACCAAGCTCTGGAACTCCGAGCAGGGCTTCGACTCGACCCTGCGCGCCTTCGAGAAGAGCCTCGAACGGCTCGGCACCGACCACGTCGACCTCTACCTGATCCACTGGCCGCTGCCCGGCCGCGACCTCTTCCTCGACACCTGGCGCGCCTTCGAACGGATCCGCGACGAGGGCGGCGCGCGCTCGATCGGCGTCTCCAACTTCCGGGTCGAGGACCTGGAACGGCTGGAGGTGGAGGCTGAGCGGCGGCCGACCGTGAACCAGATCGAGCTGCACCCGCGCATCCAGCAGGCCGAGCTGCGCGCCTGGCACGCCGACCACGACGTCGCCACCGAGGCCTGGAGCCCGCTCGCCCAGGGCGACCTGCTCGAAGACGGGACGATCGAAACGATCGCCGGCCACCACGACTGCTCGCCGGCCCAGATCATCCTCCGCTGGCACCTGCAGATCGGCAACGTGGCGATCCCGAAATCGGCGACCCCGGAGCGGATCCGCGAGAACTTCGAGCTCTTCGACTTCACCCTCAGCGAGGACGACATGGCCGCCCTCGAACGCCTCGACACGGGCAACCGCATCGGCCCGGACCCGAGCACCTTCAGCGCCGCGTAGCTAAACCACGGGCCGATAAGTCCAAGCACTTCCCGCCGACGGGCCTATATGTCTCTTCATGTTGGACATATAGGCCCGTCGGCGGGAGGGATGAGACAGAGCGGCCCGTGAAAGGATTGGCTGCGTGGCCAGTGACGGAAAGGCGGAGGCGCCGCGGGCTGAGAAAGTCTTGCCGGGGATTTGGCGGCTGCGGTTGGCCTTGCCCTGGCCGGGGGTGCCGCACGGGAACGCCTGGGCTGTCGCCTGCGACGGCGGCATCGTCATGTTCGACACCGGGATCGGCGGCAAGGGGCGGCTGCGGCAGCTCGACCTGGCGCTGGCGCAGGCCGGCTTCGGGATCGAGGACGTTCGCCTCGTCGTCTGCACCCACTCCCACACCGACCACTACGGCCTCGGCGGCGCGATCGCCGAGCGGGCCGGTTGCGAGCTCTGGATGCACCCGCGCTGGGAGCACGTGCGCCTGCTCGCCGACGACCCGGCGGCGGCGCTGGAGCAGCGGATCGAGGTGGCGCGGCAGAGCGGCGTGCCGCCGGCGGCGCTGGAGCGCTACCGCGAGGCGCGCAGCGACGGCGAGACCGGCATCGACACGCTGAAGGAGCCCGACCGCGAGCTCGTCCCCGGGGTCGAGGTCGAGACCGACCTCGGCGCCTGGCAGGTCCACGAGACCCCCGGCCACGCGCCCTCGCACGTCGTCCTCCACCAGCCCGACCGCAAGCTGCTGATCTCCGGCGACCACCTGCTCGGCCGCACCGTCCTCTTCTTCGACCACGGCCACAGCCCCGACCCGGTCGGCGAATTCCTCGCCAGCCTCGACCGGGTCGAGCCGCTCGACGTCGACCTCGTCCTCCCCGGGCACGGCCGCACCTTCCGCGACCCGGAGGCGAAGATCGCCGAGTCCCGCCGCCAGGTCGACGAGCTGCTCGGCAAGGTGCGGGCGGCGCTGGAGGGCGGCGAGCACACCGCCTTCGAGATCGTCGCCGAGATCATCGGCCCCGACAACGTCAACACCCCCGCCAGCGCCTGGATCCTGCAGATCGTCCTCGCCTGCCTCGACCACCTGGCGATCGCCGGTGAGGCCGAGACGGTGGAGGGCACGGACCCGCAGCGCTGGCGGCTGACGTAGCCTTTCGGCGATGGCGAGCTTCAGATTCGAGCGCCAGGTCGCCGCCCCGCCCGAGGTCGTCTTCGACGTCCTCACCGACCACCGGCGCTATCCCGAGATCACCCCGCTGCGCAAGGCCGCGCTCGAGCGCGAGGGCGAGCCCGCCCCGAACGGGCTCGGCGCGATCCGCGTCCTCACCGTCGCCGGCCCGCCGATGCGCGAGGAGGTGATCGCCTACGAGCGGCCGCGGCGCTTCTCCTACAAGGTCCTCTCCGGCCTGCCGGTGCGCGACCACGTCGGCACGGTCGAGCTGACCCCCGCCGACGGCGGCACTCACGTCGCCTACGCGGTGCGGACGACCCCGACCGTGCCGGTCGGCGGCTTCGCCGTCGTCGCCGTGATGAAGCAGGCGATTAAGGGGCTGCTGGACGGGGTCGCGAAGGAGTCCGAGCGCAGGGCAAGCGCGAATGGCTGAGGGCGGGCCGTCCACGGCCCGCCGCCTGCGCGACGCCCTGCGGCTGCTGGCCCACCCGCGCGAGCTCTGGCGCGAGCACCGGCGCTGGGCGCTCGCCCTGATCGGCGCCGCGGCAATCGCCGTCGCCGGGGCGATCGTCGCCTACGAGGCGCTGAAGCGCCCCGCCGACGTCCACAACGAGGAGGCGATCCGCAGGTTCAAGCCGCAGAAGCCGCCGCCGCCGAAGGAGCCGAAGACGGTCAACTGGCCGATCTTCGGCCTCAACCCCGCCCGCACCCGCTACCTGCCGGTGAACGGGATCAAGCCCCCCTTCGACAAACTCTGGCGCTTCACCGACCGGCCGCTGCTCGAGTTCCCGCCGATCTACGTCGGCGGCAAGCTCTACTTCGTCAACAACAGCGGCTTCGCCCACGCGCTCGACGCCGACACCGGCAAGATCCTCTGGAAACGCCGGATCGGCCGCCTCAACGCCTCCTCGCCC
>DATHFL010000007.1:0-3460 GCA_035318125.1 Solirubrobacterales bacterium
GGGGTGGCGTGGGACGGGTGAGGGACGGGGGAGCTCTGGGCGGCGGGTCCTGTCGGAGGGAGTCGTCGTGCTCGCGGGGCTGTGCTCGACGCCTCCCTCCGCCACCCGCCGCAGGAATCTTCGCGCTCTTTCTCGCGCTGCTGGCCGTGGTGGCGATTGTCCCCACGGCTGCGGCGGCTGAGGGGCAAAGAGTCGGGGAAGCGGAGGCGATCAGGGTTGCCAACCGTGACCCGAAGGTTCGGGAGGTGGAGCGGGAGCACTCGAACCTTGGGTCGGTGGCGACGATGGACGACGAGGGGCGTTGGGAGGTCGCTTACTTCGAAGAAGGCGAGCAGCTGGCGCTGGTCCTGGTCGACCCGCACAGCGGCGAGGCGCTGGAGTCGTGGACCGGCCACCAGGTCGCCTGGAAGATGGCCCGCGGCTACTCCGGCGCCTTCGGCCACAAGCTCAACGCGCCCTACGTCTTCCTGCCGCTCTGCCTCGTCTTCCTCCTCGGCCTGGTCGACTGGCGGCGCCTGCGGCGGATCGCCAACCTCGACCTGCTGGTCCTGCTCGGATTCGGCGTCTCCCACTACTTCTTCAACCGGGCCGAGATCGGCGTCTCGGTCCCGCTCGTCTACCCGGTGCTGCTCTACCTGCTCGGGCGCAGCCTGTGGATCGGGCTGCGGGGGAGGGGGGAGGGGCTGCGGCCGGTCTGGCCGGTCGCCTGGATGATCGTCGCCGCCCTCTTCCTGATGGGGTTCCGGGTCGGCCTCAACGTCGCCGACTCCGGCGCGATCGACGTCGGCTACGCCGGTGTGGTCGGCGCCGACCGCATCGCCCACGGGGAACCGATCTACGACAACTTCCCCGACGACATCTCCCAGGGCGACACCTACGGCCCGGTCAACTACCTCGCCTACCTTCCCTTCGAGCGGATCTGGCCCTGGTCGGGCGAATGGGACGACCTCCCCGCCGCCCACGCCGCCGCCGTCCTCTTCGACGTCGCCACCTTCGCCCTGCTGCTCCTGCTGGGGATGCGGATCCGCCCCGGCCCCGCCGGCCAGCGCCTCGCCGCCACTCTCGCCTTCGGCTGGGCCGCCTACCCCTACACCGCCTACGTCCTCGAGTCGAACTCGAACGACTCGCTGATCGCGGCGCTCCTAGTGGCGACTCTCCTTTTAGCCGCCAGACCGCTCGCCCGCGGCGCCACCCTCGCCGCCGCGACCTGGGCCAAGTTCGTAGCCGCGCCGCTCCTACCGATGTACCTGACCTACCGCAGCGGCCCGAGTTCGCCCGAGGGTGTCCGAGCACGACCCCGCGCGCAGGACACCCTCGGGCGCCCAGCGCCCCTGTTCCTCGCTGGCTTCCTCGTGACGACCGTCCTGGTGATGCTCTGGCCGGCGATCGACCCGGGCCTCCGGACCTTCTTCGACCGCAGCATCGGCAGCCAGACCGGCCGCAATTCCCCGTTCAGCATCTGGGGACAAACCTCGCTCGAACCCCTACGCACCGCGGTCCTGATCGGAGCCGCCGCCCTCGCATTTCTCTTCGCCTTCATCCCTCGCAGGAAGTCCCTGGTCCAGCTCGCGGCCCTCTCAGCCGCCCTGCTGATCGCCCTCCAACTAACCCTCCACCACTGGTTCTACCTCTACATCGTCTGGTTCTACCCGCTGTTTCTCATAGCGCTAGCTGGAATTCCCTCTGAAAGAAATAGATATTCAAATCCAGTCGTTCAGTACGCAGAGGCAGAAACCACGCACTAATTCACTAGTCGTCCCGAGAAGTGCAACCCCGGATGGTTCGGCCGAAGGCGTACATGTCGCCGACCGAGAGATCAGATTTCGAATTGGTCTGGCGTCGATTCTCTTCATACCTCACATGCCGAGCCCGCCAGCAGCCACCCTCACCAAGCTTGAGGTGAATGGTCCCTGAGAAGCCACTTCCCGGATCGCTTTCAACGCGGCAGCTCCAAAGCTTGCCTCTCATGGGTCGACACTCGCCCCGCCCTTCGGTTTGGACGGCTTTGGCGAGATCGCGCCCGAGCCTTTCCTCGAAGTTCCGATTGAAGTCAAATGGGTCGCAGCCGGTAACGCAGAGCGCGAGCAGCGATGCACCAAGCGCAACTGCGGTTGACCTACGCACCTTGCTGCTCCACCGGGACCATCACCTGCTCGAACGAGTCGGCCAGTCCCCGCTCGTTGACGTCGACGACCGCGCCCATTACCCAGACGTCGTCGGTGGCGGTCTCGAAGCGGGTCGGCATCTGGGTGATCAGGGAGCGGAGGGCCTGCTCGGGTTTGACGCCGAGGACGCTGGTGCGGGGGCCGGTCATGCCGACGTCGGTGACGTGGGCGGTGCCGCCGGGGAGGACGCGGCCGTCGGCGGTGGGGACGTGGGTGTGGGTGCCGAGGACGGCGGCGACGCGGCCGTCGAGGTGCCAGCCCATCGCCACCTTCTCGCTCGAGACTTCGGCGTGGAAGTCGACGATCACGGCGTCCTGCTCGTGGTGGCTGAGGATCGAGTCGACGGTGTCGAAGGGCGAGCGGGCGACGCGGAGGCCGACGCCGCCGCTGAGGTTGACCACCCTGACCCGCATCCCGCCCACCTCGACCACGGTGTGGCCGCGGCCGGGGTTGCCGGCGGGATAGTTGGCGGGCCGCACCACCCGCTCGTCGCGTTCGAGGAACTCGTAGGCCTCGCGGTGGCGGTAGACGTGGTTGCCGGTGGTGATCACGTCGGCGCCGGTCTCGAAGAGGTCGTTGGCGGTGCGCTCGGTGATCCCGACCCCGCCGGCCGAGTTCTCGCCGTTGACGATCACCAGGTCGGGCGCGTGGCGCTCGCGCAACTGCGGCATCGCCTGCCGCAGGCCCTGTCGCCCCGGGCTGCCGACCACGTCGCCGATGAATAGAACCCGCATACTGCGTTGACCCTATCTGCGAGATTGAGCGCGGTGGCCGATTCGGAGCAGACGGCAGCGATCTTGAAGCGGGCGCTCGCCTACCCGTACGCGACCCCCGAGCGCTCCTACCTCTTCCGCGATGGGCGCGCTGAGGAGCTGCCGGAGGGAGGCCCCGACCTCGCCGGTCGCACCCCGCTCCTCTCCTACGGCGCCAATGCCGCGCCCGCCGCGCTGGCCCGCAAGCTGGCGTCGCTGCCGGGGGTGGAGATGCCGGTCCTGCGGGCCGAGCTGGAGGGCTTCGACGTCGTCTACTCCGCCCACGTCTCTCCCTACGGCGCGGTGCCGGCGACGCTGTACGAGAGCCCCGGGACGACCGCGCCCGTCTTCGCCATCCACCCGACCGCGGAGCAGCGGGCGCTGCTGGCGGCGAGCGAGCCGAACTACGAGCTGGTCGAGGTCGACGGGATCGCCGCCTACCGCAGCAAGCACGGCTGCCTCGTGCTCGACGATTCCCCCGTGGCGCTGGCGGCGGTTCGCTCCGCGGGGCGCACGCTGCCGGAGCTCGATGAGCCGGCGATC
>DATHFL010000008.1:0-2992 GCA_035318125.1 Solirubrobacterales bacterium
GGCGACGATCGGGAGGACTCTCCCGGTAGGGAGAGCCCCCGATCGGAGACAGGACCCGCCGCCCGCCAACGCCCGCGTCGTCGTCAAACGCCCCCGCGTCGTCAACGCTGCGTCGCCTAAGCCCGCGCCGGCTCGACCTCCGGCTCGCGCTCGAACGCCGTGTCGACCAGCGTCTCGCGCTCGATGTCCGACTCCCGCACCAGCCACAGCGCCAGCACCGCACCGACGAAGGAGAGGATCGCGCCGAGCAGGAGGATCTCGTTGAGGCCGTGCAGGAACCCCTGTTCCGCGGCACTGCGCGCCGCGTCCTGGACGCCCGCCGGCAGTCCGCTGACCGCCTGCGGCAGCGCCCCCGAGGAGGTCGCTTCGACCAGGTTTCGGGCTTGGTCTCCATTCAGGGTGCCGTTGGCGACCGCCTCGGTCCTGGAGGCTCCGGCGCCGAGGAAGATCGCGCCCCAGGCGGCGATCCCGACCGCGATCCCGACCTGGCGGAAGGTGTCGTTGATCCCCGCCGCCATCCCGCTCTGCTCCTTGGGGACGACGCTGAGGGCGACGTCGGCGATCACAGGGTTGAGCAGGCCGACGCCGATGCCGCTGACGATGAAGCCGGCGAGCAGCGCGGTCCACTCCGAGTCCAGCTGCAGCCCCGCCATCAGCAGCAGGCCGAGGCCGGTCAGCCCCAGCCCGGCCGCCATCAGGTAGCGGGCCTTGATTCGCGCCAGGGCGATCCCCGAGAGCGGCGCGACGACGAAGGAGGCGATCGTGATCGGCAGGTAGCGCAGCCCCGCCTCGATCGGCGAGAGGCCGAGGAAGCTCTGCAGGTAGAGCGTCAGGTAGAGGAAGAGCGCGAACATCGAGCCGGAGACCGCGAAGGCCGCCAGCTGGACGCCGGTGAAGGCGCGCCGACGGAAGAAGCCGAGCGGCAGCATCGGCTCGGCGACCCGCCGCTCGATCGCCACGAACGCCGCCAGCAACGCCGCCGCGGCGGCGAAGAGGGAGACGATCGGGGCGCTGCCCCAGCCCTCGTCGTTGCCGCGCACCAGCGCCAGCACCAGGAGGAAGAGCGCGACCGAGAAGGTGACGAGGCCGCCCCAGTCGATCCGGGTCGCGTTGGGGTCGCGCGACTCGGCCAGCTTCCAGTAGGTGACGGCGATCGCGGCGACGCCGATCGGCACGTTGAGGAGGAAGACCCACTCCCAGCCGAGCCCGTCGGTCAGCAGGCCGCCGACCAGCGGCCCGATCGCCACCGCGATCCCGATCGTCGCCCCGTAGATCCCCATCGCCATCCCGCGTTCCGGGCCGCTGGGGAACTCCTGCGCGACCAGCGCCAGGGAGACGGCGAACATGACCGCGCCGCCGACGCCCTGCAGGCCGCGGGCGAGGTTGAGGAAGGTCGGGTCCGGCGCCAGCGCGCAGAGCAGCGAGGCGATCGCGAAGACCCCGAGCCCGATCGCGAAGACTCGCCGCCGCCCGAGCCGGTCGGCGAGCGATCCCGCGGTCAGGACCAGCGCCGCCAGCGAGAGGGCGTAGGCGTCGATCACCCACTGCAGGTCGGTGAAGCTGCCGCCGAGGTCCTGCTGGATCGCCGGCAGCGCCGTGTTGACAACGGTGATGTCGAGCAGGAGCATGAAGGTGGCGACGCAGACCGCGCCGAGCGTCCACCACTTGCGGTTGATGTCGGAGCCCATTCGGGGGACCTCCAAAGCGTCGGGTACAATTGTAAGGGAGCCTTGTTAGGCGAGCTGACCAGGGCACCTTATCAGGCTTCCTGACGAAATGACTTCCGACTCGAAAACCCTGCCGATCCACATCCCCCTGACCGGGCTGCTCGACATCGCCTTCGACGCGATGATCGCCGAGTTCCGCGCCGAGCTCGCGAAGTCCGAGTTCAGCGACATCCGGCCGACCCACGGCTGTGTCTTCCGCTACGTCAAAGGCCCCGGCCTCCGCCTCACCGAGATCGCCGAGCGGGGGAACATGACCAAGCAGTCGGCGGGGGAGATCGTCGACGACCTGGAGGCGCGCGGCTACGTCAAACGGGTCCCGGACCCCGCCGACCGCCGGGCGAAGTTGATCTGCCTGACCGAGCGCGGCGAGGAGGCCCAGGCCTACGGTTTCCGCATCTTCGCCGAGGTCGAGGAGCGCTGGGCCGAGCGTTTCGGGGCCGAGCGGATCGCCGCCCTGCGGGAGACGCTGGAAGAGATCGCCGCCGTCGAGGCGCCCTTCGCCGTACCCGAGCTCGCGCACGCCGAGCCGGCCGGCGTCTAGGAGGAGGCGGCCACCGATGCGCAGTCACCTGAGCCCCCTCGACGGGGTCTTCCTCGAGCTCGAGGAGGCCGACGACGCCGCCCACATGCACGTCGGCTGGGCGCTGGTCTTCGACCCGCCGCCCGGCGGCGAGCGCCCGTCGCTGGAGAAGCTGCGCGAGCAGGTGCGGGAGCGGCTCGGCGAGACCTCGATGCTGCGCCGCCGCCTCTCGATGCCGCGTGTGGGTCACCTCGCCCTGCCGGTCTGGCTGCCGGACCCCGACTTCGACGTCGGCCAGCTGATCCGCCGCGCCAGCCTGCCGCGGCCGGGTGGCGAGGAGGAGCTGATGGACTGGCTCGGCGACTACTTCTCGCACCGGCTCGACCGCACCCGCCCGCTCTGGGAAACGACCTTGCTGGAGGGGCTGGAGGGGGGCCGCTGGGCCCTGGTCTCCAAGCTCCACCACTGCCTGATCGACGGGATCAGCGGCGCGAACCTGGTGGGGGCGCTGCTCGACGCCGAACCCGAGCCCACACCCGAAGAGACCCAGAAGAAGCTGGCGGCGCTGGTCTCATGGTTCGGGGAAGAGGCGACACGGGGGGTGCTGATGCGCCTGCGCGGGGTGGTCGGCGAGGCGGCCAGCGGTGGCGTCGACGCCGGGGTCCACCCGCAGAAGGTGACGGAAATCCTCTCGCAGTCGCGGGCGATGGCGGAGAAGCTGGTCCGCGACGAGCTGGCGCCGGCG
>DATHFL010000009.1:0-17875 GCA_035318125.1 Solirubrobacterales bacterium
CTGATCACGAAGATCGCCGACCTCGTCCGCGACAAGAAACTCGAGGGCATCTCCGACCTGCGCGATGAGACCGACCGCTCGGGGATGCGCCTGGTGATCGAGCTGAAGCGCGGCGGCCCGCCGGCGAAAGTCGTTCTCAACAACCTCTACAAGAAAACCGCGATGCAGACGACCTTCGGCGCCAACATGGTGGCGCTGGTCGACGGCGTCCCGAAGACGCTGAGCCTGCGCCAACTGATCCACCACTACGTCGAGCACCAGCGCGAGGTGGTGACGCGGCGGACGCAGTACGAACTGCGCCGCGCCGAGGCCCGGGCCCACATCCTCGAGGGGCTGCTGGTCGCGCTCGACAACCTCGACGCGGTGATCAAACTGATCCGCGCCTCCAACGACCCCGACACCGCCCGCGACGGGCTGATCTCGAAATTCGAGCTCTCACGGGAGCAGGCTCAGGCGATCCTCGACATGCGCCTGCAGCGCCTGACCGCGCTCGAGGCCGACAAGGTCCGCGCCGAGCACGCCGACCTGCTGGAGCGGATCGGCGAGCTGCGGGCGATCCTCGGCGACGAGGCGAAGGTGATGGGCCTGGTCAAGGACGAGCTGGCCGAAGTCGTCGAGTCCTACGGCGACGAGCGGCGCACCGAACTCGCCCACTTCGAGGGCGACGTCGGGATCGAGGACATGATCGCCGACCAGCAGATGGTGGTTTCGCTGACCGCTTCCGGCTACGTCAAGCGGCTGCCGCTGGCGACCTACCGGCAGCAGCGCCGCGGCGGCGTCGGGGTGATGGGGATGAACCTGAAAGAGGACGACTACATCGCCCACCTCCGCATCTGCTCGACCCACGACTTCCTGCTCTTCTTCACCAACCGCGGCAAGGTCTACCGGCTCAAGGTCTACGAGCTGCCGGAGGGCTCGCGGACCTCGAAAGGCAGCTCGCTCAACAACCTGCTGCCGCTGCGCGAAGGCGAGCGGGTGATGGCGGTGATCCCGACCCGCGACTTCAAAGAGAACAAGTACCTGGCCTTCGCCACCGCCCAGGGACTGGTGAAGAAAACCGAGTTCCTCGCCTACAACACGCCGATCCGCGCCGACGGGATCATCGCGATCAAGGTCCGCGACGGCGACGAGCTGGTCCAGGTGCGGCTGACCTCGGGCGAAGACGACATCCTCATGGTCTCCCACTCCGGCCACGCCTCCCGCTTCTCCGAGGCGCACGTGCGGACGATGGGCCGCGACACCAGCGGCGTCAAAGGGATGAACGTCGCCGGCAAGGGCAACCGGGTGCTGGCGATGGACGTCGCCCGCAACGACACCGAACTCTTTGTCGTCACCGAGAACGGCTACGGCAAGCGGACGCCGGTCTCCGAGTACCCGGTCAAGGGCCGCGGCACGAAAGGGGTCCTCACCGCGAAGCTGACCGAGAAGAAGGGCGGCCTCGCCGGCGCCCTGATCGTCGGCGAGCACCAGGACCTGCTCTTCATCTCCCAGAACGGGATGGTCCAGCGAACCTCGGTCGGCGGCATCTCGCAGATGGGCCGCGCCACCCAGGGCGTCAAGGTGATGAACATCAAGGACGACGACCGGGTCAGCGCCGTCGCCCTCGTGGTCGAGTCCGAGGAGTCGGAGCCGGCCGAGGTCGAGGCCCAGGCCGAGGAACTGCCCGGCACCGATGGCTCTTCGCCCGACGGCGCCTCCGGCTGACCCGACTCAGAACGAGACGTCGAGGAACGCCTCGAACTCGGGGCCCGTCAGCGGGAAGCGCGGGACGCCGGGGAAGTTGACGCTGAGGTTGCCCGACCAGGTGGTGGTGCCGTCGGGCGCCGCGGAATAGCGGCCGGTTCCCCGGAACGGCACCGGCGGGGAGATCTTTGCGCGGGTGAGGGCGTCGTTGACCTTGAAGCGCTCGTCGCCCTCGCCACCCAAAGCGAGCCTGACGATCGCCAGTTTGCCCCTGCTTTCTTCGTCCTTGACCAGGTAGAGGGTGCGGTCGAAGATCCGCAGGGCGAGGAGGGCGGTGGAGTCGACGCCCCTGCGGGAGCTGGCGAAGATGATCGCCGGGGGAGGGAGGAAGGGGAGCCCCTGCGCCCGCGCCCGCTGCCCGCGGCGATGCCGCGGGCACTCATCCCTCGTGAAGCTGATGCCCTTGGCACGGTGGGCGCGGACCGAGACGTAGCCGTCTTCGCCCTTGAACCTGAGGTTGCCGACGAAGACGCCGCGACGCCCGGCGAAGATGCCGCCGCGGCGGCAGGTCCGGCGCTTGCCGGACCTGGGTTGGCGCTGCGCCTCGCGGAAGCGCATCGAGACCCTGCCGAAGTTGCCGAAGGTCGCCTGCAGCCGGTTCGGCGTGGCGACGCCGCGGGCGAGGTAGATGGTCTCGGTCAAGCCGTCGTCCTCGGTCTCCCGGGAGACGATCAGCATCACCGCGCTGCCGAAGGAGATCACCCCGACCTCGTAGGGACCGGAGGTCTCGACCTCGAATCCGGAAAGGAACCGGCGTTCCGGCGGTACCGGCGCACCCACCTGGGTCAGCAGGTGCCTGGGGGGAAGGGGCGGCAGCAGGCGGTCCTGCTTCGCCGCCGCCTGCTCGGCAGACGCCGTCAGCGCGAGTGCCAGCAGCGCAAGGGGCAGGGCCAGCCGCCTCATCGCACCTTTGCCGCCCGGCCGTAGAGGCGGGCGACCTCCTTGCCGAAGTAGGCGCCGTAGTCGGGGCTGGTTTCGTCGGAGTAGCCGTAGTCGGTGACGCTGTTGAGGGTGTCGCCGCGGATCGTCCAGCCGCCTCCCGAGGCGCCGCCGCTGACTCCACAGGCGACCGCCAGGTTGAGCGGACCGGGTTCGGCGAAGGAGGCGGGGTCGTGGCCGAGGAAGCGGGTCCCGCGGCAGATCCGCTGCGTTTCGCCGTCGAACGGCGGCGCCGCCGGGTAGCCGTGCACGTCGAAGACCTGGTTCGCCTTCAGGTTCCAGGCGATCCCGGCACCGCCGACCGCCTGCTCGAGCAGTTCGCCGCGTTCGTTGCGGCCGACGACCGCGGCGCCGACGTCGTAGTTCTCGCTGCCGCTCACCCGCCACTGCCGGGTGGTGTCGATCCAGTTCGCGGGAAAGACCCCGAAGGGCCGCTGCCCGTAGCGGTAAGCGGGGACGAAGATCCAGCTCCCCCGGAACCAGCGCCCGCGCCCGCCGCCGCTGTTGATGCAGTGGGCGGCGGTGAAGACGACGCTCTTGTTGCGGGAGTGGACGGCGGTGCCCGAGCAGCGGCCGAAGCCGAAGAGCCCGAAGGAGACGAAGACCGCGCCGTGGATGCGGAACTCGGGCGCGGCGGGTTCGGCCACCGCTTCGAAGTCGGAACCGAGGCTGGATTCCCGCGCCAACCGCGCCGGCACCCGGTGCGGCGCTCCGCGATCGCCCCCGACAAGATCCCCGGCGGCCCCCGGCTCGCCGCGCTTCACTTCCAGCGGCTTCGCCGCCCGCATCCGCGCCGGCGTCCAGTAGGCGCCGGCTTCGCGGGCCGAGAGCTGCTTGACCCGCACTCCGGCCGCGGCCGAGGCAGCGCCGAGCGCCGCGACCGCAACCAAGATGAGGAGCGCCCCGACCGCAACCGCGAGCGCTCGCTGAGCCCCGCCGGCCAGCTCGTCCATTGACGAAAGTCTACCGGCGTACTGCAGGGTTTCACAAAAACGGGGATCCGTGACCTACGTCTGTGTCGCTCCGGTTGGCAAAACGGTCAGACACATCCATTCGACAGATGACATTGCATAAAACTTCCCAGACCAGTAGACCAACCGCTACCGCGACTGGCTCATGCTGAGGTACTCCGTCGGTTTAGCTAGGTAGGAGGCGACATTGCCTGACTGGGGTTTCTCTGAGTTAATGCGACGTACTAGGCCCTATGGGCTGGACGAGTGGTTGCTCAAACCGGGGAAGGTTGTGACCGACCCCATCCATGGGGATGTGTTTGTCACGAGACTCGAGCAACTCATTCTGGATACTCCGCCGATGCAGCGTCTCAGGCGCGTGCGGCAACTTGGGACGACTCATCTGGTGTATCCCGGGGCCACTCACACTCGTTTCGCCCATTCTCTTGGATCGGTACGGGTTGTCCAGACTTTGCTTGACAAGGCGGTTGACCAAAGGAATGGCAACCATCCGGTCCCGGATCTATTCGAGGAATGGGAAGGCGAGGCCCGGCGAGAAGAAGATAGGGAGAGAAGCAAACGCAATACGCAGGACAGAGCACTTGCGGATGAACTTCGGCAGCCTGTGTGGCGTATCAAGTTCGCACGGAGACTCGCCGAGGCGACGGTCTTGGCTCGGCTAGGGGCACTGCTCCACGACATCGGCCACCTACCTTACGGCCACACCATTGAGGACGACCTTCGTCTCCTGAGACCGCATGATCAAGGTGAGGCACGGCTCACCAAGATTTGGGGGGACATCGTTCAGTCCTGCGAATCGCAAGTAACACAGCGGGCTCACCGGGACCCAACGCGGTACCCAGACCTTTCGAAGGATCTCCAAGCGTTGAATCGACTGACGCCTACCAAACCGCTCTACACGAACCTCAAGTATTTGATTCTGTCCAGTCAAAAGGACGCACGAGGTAACCGTATTGATGCGGCAAATCGCATTAAATACCCATTTGTTGCCGACATGGTCGGCAACACGATTTGCGCTGACCTGCTGGACTATCTGAAGCGAGACCATGTCTATACCGGGCTGCCGGTAAGCCTTGGAAAACGCTACCTCTCATCCTTCTACATTACCCCTGCCTCCGCGGGCGGCATCTATACCAAGCGCATGGCGCTTTTGACCCACCGTGATGGCCGCGAAAGACGTGACATCGTCACTGAGATCCTTAAGCATCTCCGCTATCGCTACGAGCTGCAAGAGAGGGTCTTGGTTCACCATGGGAAGCTAGCTGCAGACGCAATGGTTGGAAAGATGTTCGAGCTCTGGATCGAGCGCAAGCGTTGTCAGCTACAGTCTGACCCGGCTCTATTGGCAGAAATAGAAGAGCGGATAGCTCCCACGTTCAAGTACCACCTTGAAAAGGGGGAAAAGGTAGATCCGATAGAGCGGGCAGCTCGATGGGAGCTCGAGGAACTCCTGCTTCGTTATGGAGATGATGGAGTTCTGGAGCATGTCGCGGATGAAGGAGTTGAGCCAGGGACGGCTGCAGAACTAGCCAACAAATTGCTCGATCGCGATCTCTACAAGCTCGCAGCGAACGCTGTGGGTCCAGCCGGTGCAGAAGACCTCTTCGCGAAGTTCGGAAAGGCTCGTGCCCGTCGAGAGCTGGAGAAGGATGCTTGCAGGCATGCAGGGATTGTGAAGGATTGGCACCTCGTGCTGTGGATACCTGATCCAGATATGCGCCTCAAGTTGGCAGAACTCTTGGTGAACGACGGTCACGGAATCGCCAAATTTAAAGATAAGTCGCCACTAGGTTCAGACATATATGAAGCTCATAAAGCACTTTGGACTGTCAGTGTCTTCGTACATCCAGAGGTGAGTACTGAGCAGGCCCGATCTGCACTTGCGAAATTGGGACAGGCGTTAGGCGTTTCGTGGAACAAACATGCAAACGCGCTTGGGCACGATCCCGCTGTTGGCCCTGAACATCTCGCCGCATATAGGGCCTTGGGTAAGCCAAAAGTTGATACGGAAGTCGTGAGGCTCATTGAGCATGTTAAGTCAGAACAGTTAGCAGCGCGTGGAGGCAGCCCTCTCACGCAGGAAGAACTGGACAATCGAGCGCGCGAGACGGCTAAGTGGGATCGGAGCTCAGAGAGGAATTAGTTTCGAGCTACCGCGATCAACTGGCGCCGGTGCGGCATCCACATCGCCGCCGGCTCCCGGCTTTTCAATTCACTTAGGCTAGCTGCCGTGTACATCTGAGTGGCTTCAGTGCTCGCCCACTGCAGCCTGAGGGTGCCTTGGGTCTCTTGAAACCAAATCGAGACCCGCAGGTCAGGCTGAGCGGCAGCCACCGCGCGGGCGGCAACCTCGAGCGATACGTCTGACCGCTGCTGGAGTTGCGCCAGCGCTTCGGGAGTTGGCACCATCGAAGCTGCCAGGCGATGCGGGACCAAGAGGCTGCGGCTAAATAGGTCGCAGAAATCCTCCTGTTCCCGAGAGTCAAGCAGTCGCCTCTGAGGAGTGTCGTTTCTCGTTCGTGCATAGAAAAAGGTGTGGGCGAGCTCATGAGCTACCCGAAACCTAAGTCGGTGACGGCGGAGGCTAGAGCGGAGCGCTTGAGGTACCCCATTCCAGCCTCGAAATGGGGTTGGGTCTACCGAGATCCCAAAGCGATTGCCCGGAAGGGGCACAAGCAGCGCCTCCTGTCCTCCGGTCGCGCCCCCGAGCTCTGCCACCCTTACCTTTGCCCTGAGCAAGGAGCAGATCGTCCTCAGGTCGACCCGGCTGTCCTCGCTTTGCTTGCACGAGTGCCGGAGGGATTCCGCCAGCTTGCGGGAGAAGGAGTCGCTGGGAATTGCCTCGAGCGCGTCGATACTGAACGGACGACTAGTCATAATATTGCTGCAATATTGACATTCCCCTATGATGCCTTCCCAGACCAATAGCGCCCAAATTGCGCCTTTGAAACCAGGGAAGCCGCTGCGCGACTGTCCCCGGTGGCCGACGATGCAATGGCTTCCGCATGAGCCGGTTGAAATCCTCGATACAGCCCTCGGGATGCTGGGAGGGAAAGGATTTACTACTACCCGCGTTGAGGCGGTCTGTGCGCTTGTTCTGGATTGCAGCCCAAAAGATCCCTCTCTCCTAGATGACCTGCGCAGCTATAAGACGCGCCACCGCTCGATCCGCCGTTCCCGGATAGAACTGAGGGGGGTGCCTTTGATGTTGAGGATGCCCTCTCCGATCACCCTGAGATTGGATCTCTTGGTGGAGATCATCAGCTTGGAAACCCAGCGGGTCTATCGTCACGAGCTAGTCGGCACCTTGATAACCCGTGGACGGGATGATCTCGCCCGGTTGGAGGAAGCCTGCGGGGTCTATCGGCAAGCGAAGGCAAGGCAGGCCAAGGTTTCCGGCCGCTCCCTCGGGCTCGTCTTGTCACAGGAACGCCCCTCTCCCGGAGCACGTGCCTTCTAAGCGACAGGAGAAGGCCTAAGCCGCCTGCGGCAGGTACTGCTCCCAGGCGGCGGGGATCTTCGGGCTCGCGACCTGGATGAAGACGGTTGGGGGCGGCGCCTTCGGCGCGTTCGCCGGGTGCATGTGGATCTCGCGGGGGAGGCGGTTGCCCTTGCGGCGGTTGCAGGGCGGGCAGGCGGCGACGATGTTCTCCCAGACCGATTTGCCGCCGCGGGAGCGGGGGATCACGTGGTCGACGGTGAGGCCGGATTTGGTCGAGCCGCAGTACTGACAGGTCCAGGAGTCGCGGGCGAGGACGGCGCGGCGGGTGATCTTGCGGCGGTGGGCCTCGCGCGGGATCCGCACGTAGTTGACGAGGCGGATCACGTCGGGGCGCTCCATCGTCAGCCGCTCCGAGTGCAGCGCGGCACCCTCCCGCTGCTCCAGCAATTCGGCCTTCTCCTTCAGCAGGAGGACAGCGGCCCTTCTCAACGTGCAGACGTTGATCGGCTCATACGTCGCGTTGAGTACCAGCACCCTGGCCATTGGTTGGGGGAAATTGTAGGGGGTAGGAGCCCAGGATCCGCACCGACTCCGCCTTCGCCCGCAGCGACGCGATCGCCTCGGCGACGACCGGGTCGTCCTCCCTCCCCTCGAGGTCGCAGAAGAACATGTAGCGGCCGAGCCCCTGACGCAGCGGCCGCGACTCGATCCGGGTCAGGTTGATCCCCCGGTCCGAGAACTCGCTCAGCGCCTCGACCAGCGCCCCGGGATGGTCGGCGCCGAGCTCGGAGAAGACCAGCGAGGTTTTCCACGGCCCCTCGCCGGCCGGCTCGGTCCCCTGCGGGGCGATCCAGACGAAGCGGGTGACGTTGTCGTCGGAGTCCTCGACCCCTTCCTGCAGCAGCCGGCAGCCGTAGAGCGCGGCCGCGGCCCGTGCCCCCAGCGCCGCCCAGGGCCGCGCCGACTCGCTGACCATCCGCACCGCCGCCGCGGTGCTGCTGACGCTGCGAAGTTCGACCGCCGGCAGCCGCTCGCGCAGGAAGCGCGCGCACTGGGCCAGCGGCTGGGGGTGGGAGAGCACCGCCTCGACCTCCTCGGCAGCGACTCCCTCGCGGGCGATCAGGTGGACCCGCACCCGGTAGTCGTGCTCGCCGACGATCGTCACCGCATTCGCTTCGAAGGCAAGGGTGTCGAGCGTGGGCCGCACCGACCCCTCGATCGAGTTCTCGATCGGCACCAGCGCCCGCTCCGCCTCCCCCCGCTCAACCGCCAGGATCGCCTCGGGAATAGTCCCCGTCCGCAGCGGCTCGAAGCTGTCCTCCGGCACCGCCTCGCCGAGCGCGTCCTCGGTAAACGTCCCCGCCGGTCCCAAATAGGCGATCTTCATCTGCCGGATCAAAGCAGAGCCTCTGGTCCAGCACCCAACCGAGCGAAACGGTGTCTAGCGCAAGGGTTCGGGGGTGATCCCGTACGGACACTCAGCCGAAGGCGTCCGGTAGGGATCACCCCCGAACCCGTCCCTCCTGGCTATTCGACCGACAGCGAGTAAGCCGCTTCGTTGTTTTCGGTGACCTGCTCGCCGGCCACCGGCTCGACTTCCACTTCGAGCGTGACTTCGCCGCTCGGCGTCGGGGTGAGCGGGATCGTCGCCGTCGCTTCTTCGCCGGCGCCGATTTCGTCGATCTCGCCCTTCAGGGTGTTGCCGGCGACGGTGACCGAGATCGAGATCCCGTTCTCGGTCGATTCGCCCTGGTTCTGGACCGTGACTTCGACTTCCACCCCTTCTTCGCCGGCGATCGTCGCCGGCACGCCTTCGACCAGTTCGGTGCCGTTGACGCTGACCCCGATCAGGCCGAGCCCGTGCACGCCCGGCGTCGCCGAGCCGGTCGAGCCGCTGATCGCCCCGAGGGCGTCGCTGACGGTGCTTTCGTCGAGCCACTTCTCGTCCGGCAGGAAGGTGCTTTTCGGCAGGTCGCTGTCGGAGATCCCGTTGTCGGCGAGGACCCCGTCGACTTCCGGCCGCACCACGGTTTCGTAGATCACGTCGGAGGCGAACAACTTCTGCATCTGTTTGGCGATTCCCGCCATCGCCTTCTCGGCGCCGGCCTCGCCGAGCGCGGTCGGCATCTTGTCGGCGATTTCGTCCATCGCGTTGGCGCGCAGCTCGTAGGCCAGCTCGAGGTTGCCCTGGGCGCGCTTCATGTCTCCCGGGGTGCTGAGCCCGTCGATGCGGGAGGCGTAGGTGTCCAGTGCGCTGCGGTCGGCGTTGACCTCGGCGACGAAGTCGGTGACCGAGAGGCTGCCCGGGTCTTCGAGTTTGTTGAAGAAGTCCTTGCTCGTCTGTTCGGTCTCTTCGACGATCTGGGTGACGTTGCGGGCGTAGTCGCTGAGCTCGCGGTTGGCGCGGGCGTCGAGGCAGCCCTTGACCCCGAGCACGATCAGGATCAGCAGCACGAGGCCGCCGCCGAGGGCGAGGCCGCGCCGCAGCATGATCTGCTGGCGTTCGGGACGGCGCTGGGGACGCTCGCGCCGGGGGGGTCGTGAGGAGAAGTCCTCCACGGGGGCGAGAGTATGCACGCTGCGAGGGCAGCAAAGGCGAGAGATGCCGCAAACGGTGGGTTTTTCCCAGCGATTCGGGCAGGAAAGAAACCTTTTGCGGCGAAGGGCAGGGGCGATGGTTGGCTCGCTCGTGCTCAACCGCTTCCTGATCGAGCGTCGCCTCGGCAGCGGCGGCTTCGGAATCGTCTACGAGGCGTGGGACGGGAGGCTGGAGCGACCGGTCGCGGTGAAGGCGATCGAGCAGCGGGGCGAGGCCGGCCGCCGGGTCCTGCGCGAGGCCCAGGCCGCCGCCCGGCTCAACCACCCCGGCATCGTCACCCTCTACGAGATGGGGGAGGAGGACGGCAACGCCCTCCTGGTCACCGAGCTGGTCGAGGGCTCGACCCTCGCCAGCCTCAGCCAAGCCGGCGAGCTCTCCGACCGCGAGATCGGCGAGATCGGCGCCGACCTCTGCGAGGCGCTCGACCACGCCCACTCGCGCGGCGTCGTCCACCGCGACATCAAGCCGCAGAACGTGCAGGTGATCGCGGACACCGAGGTGCGGGCGAAGCTGATGGACTTCGGCGTCGCCCACCTCGCCGACGAGGCGCCGCTGACCGCGGCCGGCGACGTCGTCGGCACCCTCGCCTACATGTCGCCCGAGCAGGCTGAGGGGCGCAAGGCCGGCCCCGAGGCAGACGTCTACTCGCTGGCGCTGACCCTGTACGAGTGCTGGAGCGGCGAGAACCCGCACCGCCGCGCCACCCCGGCAGCTACCGCCCGGGCGATCGGCGCCAAGGCCCGCCGCCTGCGCCGCCTGCGCCCGGACCTGCCCCGCGAGCTGACCGAAACGGTCGATGCCTGCCTTTCCCCGCGCCCCAACCACCGTCCCTCGCTGGAGGAGCTCGGCACCGCGATCGAGGACTCGCTGGAGGAGCTCGACGACCGCCTGCCCGTCTCCGGCGGGCGCCTGGCGACCCGGCTCGGCGCCCTCGCCGCCGCCGTGACCGTGGGCGGCTTCCTGGCGCTGCACGGCGCGGCCCTCCCCTAGATGCTCGATCCCTAGGATTTCCCCATCGGCGTTCTACGCAGTCTCGAGTCGCGGATCGAAGGCCTCGTCGAGGGGGTGTTCAGCCGTGCCTTCAGCTCCGAGGTGCAGCCGGTCGAACTGGCGCGCAAGCTGGCGAAGGAAATGGACGCGCACAAGACCGCCTCGGTCCAGCGCGTCTACGTCCCCAACGAGTACACGGTCTTCCTCTCGCGCCAGGACCGCGGCAAGCTCGAGGGCTACGAGCGCTCGCTGGAGCAGGAGCTCTCCGGCTACCTACTGGAGCACGCGCGGCGGCGCGGCTACGACCTGCTGACCCGGCCCGCGGTCGAGTTCCAGACCGACGAGCGGCTGCGGCTCGGCGAGTTCGGGATCCAGGCGCGGCTGGTGAAGCCGCCCGCGCACGAGGGCCAGGCGCCTGAACAGGGCGAAGAGGGCCACACGATGGTCTACTCGGCGGTCCGCGAGCGCGACCGCAGCCGCCCGAAGCGGCCCGAGCAGGCGGTCGGGGCGTTGGTCTCGACCCGGGCGGTGGTCTCGCTCAACGACCGCCGCTACGTGCTCGACGGCCCGCGGGCGACGATCGGGCGCTCGAAGTCGGTCGAGTGCGTGCTCTCAGACCCCAACGTCTCGCGCCGCCACGCCGAGCTGCGGCGCGGCGACAACGGCGACTGGCAGATCGTCGACCTCGGCTCGACCAATGGGATCAAGGTCAACGGCCGCCGCGTCCCCTCGACCCGGCTCAGCCCCGGCGACCAGGTCACCGTCGGCACCACGACCTTCACCTTCGACATCGAGCAGTAGCGGCGGCTGCCGCGCTCATTAAGGTGCCTGTCGCGTGGACTACGACCCGATCTCAGTAGCCCTCAAGTTCGGCTTCCTCGCCGTGCTCTACCTGTTCGTGCTGGTGATCGCGCGCAGCGCCCTCAAGGACCTGCGCCGGACCGTCTCCCCGGCCCCCGACGCGACCGGTTTCCACGCCGCCCCGGCCTACGCCGAAGGGCCGCGCGGCCCCGACGGCTGGCTGATCGCCGAGCGCGGCGGCGGCCTCGAACGCGACCAGCGCTTCGACCTGATCGGCGGCCTCTCGATCGGCCGCTCGAAGGAGGCCGACGTGCAGATCGAGGACCGCTACGCCTCCAGCATCCATGCCCGAGTCTTCTCCCGCGAGGGACGGTTCTACGTCGAGGACATGAACTCGACCAACGGCACCCTGCTTAACGGCGCCACCCTGCACGGGGAGGCGGAGCTGATCGACGGCGACAACGTGCAGATCGGCGACACGATCTTCCGCCTCGAGGTCGGGTGATCCGGTGACCCTGCGAATCGAGGAGGAGGCGGTCCGCACCGACACCGGCCGCCAGCGCAACGCCAACGAGGACTCGCTGTTCACCAGGGCGCCGCTGTTCGTCGTCGCTGACGGGATGGGCGGCGCCCAGGCCGGCGAGGTCGCCTCGAAAGCGGCGGCCGAATCGTTCGCCGGCGAGCTCCCCGAGGCCGCCCCGGAGCGGATGCTGGAGCAGACGATCGAGGGCGCCAACCGGACGATCCACGAGCTCGCCCGCAAGAACCCGGGCCTGGCCGGGATGGGGACGACGATCACCGCCGCGGTCGTCGACCTCGAGGCCGAAGAGGTGGCGATCGGCCACGTCGGCGACAGCCGCGCCTACCGCCTCCGCGGCGGCCGGTTCGAGCAGCTGACCCGCGACCACTCGCTGGTCGAGGAGATGCGGCGCAAGGGCCAGCTCACCGACGCCCAGGCCGAGGACCACCCGCAGCGCTCGATCATCACCCGCGCGCTCGGCCCCGAACCCGAGGTCCAGGTCGACCTGCAGACGGTGCCCACGCAGGCCGGCGACGTCTTCCTGATCTGCTCCGACGGGCTGACGACGATGCTCGACGACGAGAAGATCGCCCACGTCCTTACCCGCGCCACCTCGCTGCAGAGTGCGGTGCGGGCGCTGGTCGACGAAGCCAACCGGGCCGGTGGCCGCGACAACATCACCGTCGTCGCCTTCCGGCTCGAGGACGCCGACGCCCCGGCGCCGGCCGAGGAGGGGGCGACGCTGATCGGCACCGAGGCCGAGGCGGCGGGGCTGACCGCGACCGAGGTCCGCCGCCGCGCCGCCGGCGAGGCCGCCCGCAAACGCCGCGAGGAGCTGGAGGCGCGTCCCAGGGGCCGGCGCCTGCGCACCGCCCTCAAGGTCGCCGCGGCCCTCCTCTTGATCGCCGCCGTCGCCTTCGGCGCCTGGTACGGCAACCGCCAGATCTGGTTCCTCGGCACCGACGCCGCCGGCCGCGTCGCCCTCTACCGCGGCGCCCCCTACCAGCTGCCCTTCGGGATCACGCTCTACGACGAGCGCTACGCGAGTCCGATCCAGACCGGCTCGCTGCCGCCGCGGCGCCAGGACGCGGTCACCGGCCACAAGCTGCGCTCGCGCAGCGACGCCGTCTCCCTGATCGAAGACATCGAAAAGAGCGAGGGGCTTCCTTGACGTCGGCGAGGAACCGGGAGCTGCTCGCCCTGGTTCCCGTCGCCGCCCTGCTCACCGCCGGCTTCGCCGCGGTCTTCGCCCAGGAGAACGAACAGCTCGGCAACCTCAGCCTCGTCTACGGGGCCTACTTCCTGGCGATCTGCCTGGCGACCCACGTCTACCTGCGGATCCGCCTCCCCAACGCCGATCCGTACCTGTTCCCGCTGGTGGCGACGCTGACCGCCTTCGGGCTGGTGATGGTCTACCGGATCGACGAGACCCTGGCCCGCGACCAGGCCAACTGGTTCGTCCTCGGGCTGATCCTCTTCGCGCTGACGATCCAGTTCCTGCGCGACTACGACGTGCTCGAGCGCTACCGCTACACGATCGCGATCGGCGGCCTGCTGCTGCTGCTGGCGCCGCGGCTGCCGGGGATCGGGCAGCAGGTCAACGGCGCCTACCTCGGGGTGAAGGTCGGCCCGATCGCCTTCCAGCCGGCCGAGTTCACCAAGCTCGCGATCGTCGTCTTCCTCGCCAGCTACCTGCGCGAGCACCGCGAGGTGCTGATCGTCGGCGCCCGCCGCGTGCTCGGGGTGACGCTGCCGCCGCTGAAGCACTTCGGGCCGATGCTGGTGGTCTGGGGGGCCTCGATGTTCATGCTCGTCTTCATCCGCGACCTCGGCAGCTCGCTGATGTTCTTCGCCGCCTTCCTCGCTCTGCTCTACGTCGCCACCGGGCGCTTCTCGTTTGTGGTGATCGGGATGGCGATGTTCCTGGTCGGCGCCTGGTTCTTCGCCAGCACCGTGCCCCACGTCCACGACCGGGTGGAAATCTGGCTCCACCCCTACAACGACCCGCAGGGGACGGGGTACCAGGTCCTGCAGTCGATCTTCGCCCAGGCCGACGGCGGCCTCTTCGGCAAAGGCTTCGGGCAGGCGCTGATCACGGTGCCGGGGACGAACGCGCCGCTTTTGCCGGCGGCGCAGACCGACACGATCTACTCGCTGATCGTCAACGAGGTGGGGCTGTTCGGCGCCTGCGGGGCGATCCTCGTCTACCTGCTGATCACCGCCCGCGGCTTCAAGATCGCCCTGCTCGCCAACGACGGCTTCTCGAAGCTGCTGGCGACGGGGCTGACCGCGGTCTTCGCGATCCAGGCCTTCGTCATCGTCGGCGGCGTTACTCGGGTGATCCCGCTGACCGGCGTCACCCTGCCCTTCATCAGCTACGGCGGCAGCTCGATCCTCGCCAACTTCGTCCTCCTCGCGCTGCTGCTGCTGATCTCCGACCGCGCCCGCCGCGAAGCCGCCGAACCCGTCGGTCGCGTCGCCGCCCTGGGGGCTGTATGACCAGCCCCCCAACCATGCGCGCCTGGATGACCCGCCCGGCACTGCGCATCTCTGCGTCCTCGGGCTCGCCTTTGGCACCACCAAAGGCTTCGCCCTGCGTCCTTGATCTGCTTGACCGGGCGGCCCCCCAGTCGCACCTGGCCAGGGGGCTGGTCATACCGTGAACAAACAGATCGTCAAATTGTTCGCCTTCACCGTCGTCCTCTTCGGCGTCCTGGTCGGCTTCACGTCCTACTGGTCGGTCTTCGAGGCCGAGGCGCTGAAGGAAAAGGAAGCCAACAAGCGGCCGCTGTTCGAGCAGCAGCAGATCCCGCGCGGCCGCATCCTCGCCGCCGACGGCACCCTGATCGCGAAGTCGGTGCCGAAGGGGAGGGGGTCGGCGAAACGGTACGTGCGGCGCTACCCCGAAGGGGCCCTGTTCGGCCACCCGATCGGCTACAGCTTCACCGAAGAGGGCCAGAGCGAGTTCGAGCAGTTCCACAACGAGGAGCTGGTCGGCGAAGAAGGCGAGTTCGGCTCGATCCTCGACGAAATCCTCGGCCGCACCCAGGAAGGGGACGACATCGTCACCAACATCGACGCCGAAGCGCAGCGGGTGGCGCTGGCCGAGCTGGAGGAAGCGGGCTTCGGCGCCGTCGTCGCAATCGAACCCAAGACCGGCGCAGTCGAGGTGATGGCCTCGAACCCGCCGTATGACCCGAACCGGATTCCCTACGAACTCTCGAAGCTGAACACGAGTGAAATCGAAAGGCCGCTATACGACCGGGCAACCCAGGGTCAGTATCCGCCCGGCTCAACCTTCAAGGTGGTGACTGCTGCAGCTGGCCTCGACAGCGGCGCGATCACGCCGGAAACGACGATCGATGCCCCGGGCACGCTCGAAGTCGAAGGGACGCCGCTGCAGAACGACTTCAACCAGGACTTCTTCGGTGCCACCCTCGACACCGCCCTGACCAACTCGGTCAATACCTGGTTCGGCCAGCTCGGCCAACGACTCGGCAACGACACCCTGTTCGAATACATGGAACGGTTCGGCTTCAACGCCACCCCGGCGATCGACCTGCCCGAAGACCAGGTCGAAAAGAGCGGAGTCTTCGGCGAAAACGGCGAACTCCTGCACGGCAACGATCCGGTCGACCTCGCCCGCCTCGCGATCGGCCAGGAGCGGCTGCTGGCGACGCCGCTGCAGATGGCCGAGGTGGCGGCGGCGGTGGCCAACGGCGGCAAGCTGATGAAGCCCCAGATCTGGAAGCGGGTGATCGACCCCGACGGCCGCGTCGTCGACAGCCTCAACCCCTCCGTCTACAGCGAGCCGATCAGCGCCGAGACGGCGGCGGAGCTGACGACGGCGATGGAAGGCGTGGTCAGCGAAGGGACCGGCACCAACGCGGCGATCCCCGGCATCGCCGTCGCCGGCAAGACCGGGACCGCGGAAACGCCCGGCAACAAGGCCTGCGGCGGCGGCGTCGAAGAGAACCAGGCCTGGTTCATCGGCTTCGCCCCGGCCGACGACCCGCAGATCGCGATCGCGGTCTCGGTCGAGTGCACGGAACAGTTCGGCGGCGACGTCGCGGCGCCGATCTTCCGCGACGTGGCGGAAACGATCCTGAACGGAGAATGAGGAGGAGTTTTGGCTGAGATCACCGAGGGCAGCGTCGTCGACAACCGCTACCGGGTGCTGCGCCGGCTCGGCAGCGGCGGCATGGCCGACGTCTGGCTCGCCGAGGACACCCACCTGCAGCGAGAGGTGGCGCTGAAGGTCCTGCACCGGCGCTTTCTCCAGGACCAGCAGTTCGTCGCCCGCTTCCAGCGCGAGGCCGAGTCGGCCGCCGGGCTGCAGCACCCGAACATCGTCGGCGTCTACGACCGCGGCCAGGACGGCGAGGTCAACTACATCGCGATGCGCTACGTCGAGGGGCCGACGCTGAAGGAGCTGATCGAACGCGGGCTGACCCCGGAGCAATCGGCGGCGCTGGTCCGCCAGGTGCTCGAGGGCGCCCGCTTCGCCCACCGCAACGGGATCGTCCACCGCGACCTGAAGCCGCAGAACGTGATCGTCGACCAGGAGGGCAAGGCGGTCGTCACCGATTTCGGGATCGCCCGCGCCGGCGTCTCCGAGATCACCCAGACCGGCTCGGTGATGGGGACCCCGCAGTACCTCTCGCCCGAGCAGGCGCAGGGCTTCGAGGTGACGCCGGTCTCCGACCTCTACTCGATCGGGGTGATCCTCTACGAGGCGCTGACCGGGCGCGTCCCCTTCGAGGGCGAAAGCGCGGTCGCGGTGGCGATGAAACAGGTCTCCGAGACGCCGCAGCGGCCGAGCTCGATCAACCCGCAGGTCTCGCCGGCGCTCGACGCGGTGGTGATGCGGGCGCTGGAGAAGGAGCCGGGGCAGCGCTTCCAGAGCGCCGACGCCTTCATCGCGGCGCTCGACGCGGCGATGAAGGACCCGGGCGGCGGCCAGGGCACCGCCGCCTTCGCGGCCGCTCCGCCGGTCGTCGCGGTGCCGGAGGACGGGCCGCTGGAAGACCGCGAGCGCAACTGGTGGCTGTGGGCGCTCCTGGTCGCGGCGATCGTGATCGGGATCCTCGTCGGCCTGGCGCTGACCCGCGACACCACCACCAAGGTCCCGGCGGTGACCGGCAACCAGCTCAACGTCGCGATCACCCTGCTCGAGCAGGACGGCTTCTCGGTCGGCGAAGTGATCCGGGTCGAGCGCGACGCGCCCGCCAACGAAGTGCTCGAGCAGGACCCCGCGGCCTCGCCGCCGGCCGACCAGGCCTCGCTCGACTGCGCCTTCGTCACCTTCTTCTGCTCGAAGCCGGAGGTGACGCTGACGGTCAGCGCCGGGCCGGGCCAGGCGAAAGTCCCGGCGACCGCCGGGCTGACGCGGGCCGAGGCGACGAAGCAGCTGGAAGCGGCGGGCTTCGAGGCCGAGGTCGAAAGCGTCAACTCCGAGGCGGTCGAAGCGGGCCTGGTGATCCGCTCCGAGCCCGGCACGGGTGAGACCGCGACCAAAGGCTCGACCGTGACCCTGTTCGTCTCGAAGGGGCCGAAGCTGACCAAGGTGCCGGTCCTGGTCGGCAGCCAGCGCCAGCTCGCGGTCCAGCAGATCCGCGGCCGCGGCCTGGTGCCGAGCGTCTCCGAAGAGGAAAGCTCCTCGCCCGAGGGCCAGGTGATCAGCCAGTCGCCCAGCGCCGGCACCGAGGTCGAACCCGACTCGACGGTCTCGATCGTCGTCTCCAGCGGCGAAGAAGAGGAAGTCGCGAAGGCGCCGAACGTGATCGGCAAGCTGCGCCGCGAGGCGGTGGAAGCGGTCCGCGCCGCCGGCCTGGTGCCGAGCGTCGAAGAAGAAGAAACCGAAGTGGCGG
>DATHFL010000010.1:0-10112 GCA_035318125.1 Solirubrobacterales bacterium
TCACCTTCGCGGAGAAGCTCGCCCGCATGCCGGGCTACCAGGCCGGGGTCCCGACCGGGCAGGCGCCTGAGGCGATCGCCTCAGGGCGGATCGCCCAGCTCGCCTCCAACGAGTCGCCGTTCCCGCCGCACCCGAAGGTGGTCGAGGCGATCGCCAGCGCCGCCGGGGCGATGCACCGCTACCCCGATCCCGACGCGACCCTGCTGCGCCGCCGCCTCGCCGAGCGCTACGAGACCGAGCCGGGCCGGATCGCCGTCGGCAACGGCTCCTGCGAGATCCTCCTCGCCGCCGCCGAGGCGCTCTGCGAGCCGGGCGCCGAGATCGTCTACGCCTGGCCGGCCTTCTCGATGTACCCGTACCTGCCGGCGCTGACCGGCGCCCGCGAGGTCCGCGTGCCGCTCGCCGAGGGCGACGTCCACGACCTCGATGCGATGGCGGCCGAGGTGACGGCGGCGACCCAGCTGCTGATCGTCTGCAACCCCAACAACCCGACCGCGACCCACGTCCCCGCCGCCGAGATCGTCGCCTTCTGCGAGCGCATCCCCGCCCACGTGACCGTGATCCTCGACGAGGCCTACGTCGAGTTCCAGACCCACGACGATCCCGACGCCACCCTCGACCTGCTCGGCGACTTCCCGAACCTGGTCGTCCTGCGCACCTTCAGCAAGTGCTACGGGCTCGCCGGCCTGCGGGTCGGCTACGCGATCGGCTCCGCCGGCTTCCGCGCCGCCGTCGACGCCGTCCGCCAGCCGTTCAGCGTCAACGCCCTCGCCCAGGCGGCCGGGGCGGAGGCGATCCTGCACCAGGACGACGTCCGGCGCCGGGTCGAGAGCACGATCGCGGCCCGCCTCACCGTCGAGGAGGGACTGCGCGACCTCGGCCTCGGCACCTCCGACACCCAGGCCAACTTCTCCTGGATCGACCTCGGCGACGCCGACGAGGCCGAGGTCGTCGCCGGCCTCGCCGCGCAGGAGATCGCCGTCCGCCCGGGCAAGGCCCTCGGCGGCCCCGGCCACATCCGCGTCAGCTACGGGACGGCCGAGGAGAACGAGCGCTTCCTGCGTGTCCTGTCGGAAATACTTGACTAAAAGCCGGCCCGTGATACAACCTCCTCCAGGTGAGGATGGACAAGCTCACATCCGCGATCGGCACCACTGCGCTCGGCGCTGCCGTCGCGCACGGCTACCTCACCTATCCGTATTGGCGATTTAGCTAGGCGTTCGGCCCGGCGGCAGCGTGCCGCCCGAAGACGAAAGATCTTCCGGTCGGGCGCCGTTTTGAGTTCGCGTCGCTCTTGCGCGCCGACCGGCCCGGCTGCGAGCGACCAGAAAGTACGATTTCAAGGCTTTGGAGAAAGGCGAAGGCAAAATGTTCATTGGGATGGAGGGGGCGAAACGAGACGGCGTCCGCGACCAGCGGATCGCGAAAGTGGTCGAGCTGGTGTCGCCGGAACGGCTGCTGGAGGAGCTGCCGCGCGGCGAGGAGCGATCGAAGGCGGTTGTCAAAGGGCGCGAGGAAGTGCGGGAAGTGCTGCAGGGAAAAGACTCGCGGCTGATGGTCGTCGTCGGACCATGCAGCGTGCACGACCCGAAGGCGGCGATGGAGTACGCGACGAAACTGAGCGCGCTGGCGAAGGCGCTGGGGGACGAGCTGCTGGTGGTGATGCGCGTCTACTTCGAGAAGCCGCGGACGACGACCGGCTGGAAGGGGCTGATCAACGACCCGCACCTCGACGAATCGGGTGACGTCAACGCGGGCCTGCGGATCGCCCGCAAACTGCTGCTGGAAGTGCTGGACGCGGGGCTGCCGATCGGCTGCGAGTTCCTCGACCCGATCACGCCCCAGTACATCGCCGACTGCGTCGGCTGGGGGGCAATCGGGGCGCGCACCTCGGAGAGTCAGACGCATCGCCAGCTCGCCTCCGGCCTCTCGATGCCGATCGGGTTCAAGAACCGGACCGACGGCAACATCCAGATCGCGGTCGACGCGGTCCGGGCGGCGGCGGCATCGCACGCCTTCGCCGGGATCGACGACGCCGGCATGCCGGCGATCCTGCACACGACCGGCAACGCCGACTGCCACGTCATCCTCCGTGGCGGTCATGGCGAGCCCAACTACCACCCGCCCGAGGTCGAAGACGCGCTGGTCACGCTCGGCGTCGCCGGGCTGCCGGAGCGGCTGGTGATCGACGCCTCCCACGACAACAGCGGCAAGGACCCGGAGAAGCAGTTCTTCGCCGCCGGTGACATCGCCGACCAGATCGCCGACGGCAACAAGGCGATCGTCGGGGTGATGCTGGAGTCGTTCCTGGTCGAGGGGCGCCAGGACCTGGTCCCGGGCGAGTCGCTGACCTACGGCCAGTCGATCACCGACGCCTGCATCGACTGGGAGGACACCGTCACCGCGCTGGAACGTTTCGCCGCGGCCGTCGAGGCGCGACGAGGTTCATGAAGGTAGCCGTCCTCGGGGTGGGCCTGATCGGAGGCTCGATCGGGCTCGCCGCGAGGCGGCGGCTCGACGCCGAGGTGGTCGGGCACGGCCGCACCCCGGCGAAGCTGGAGCGGGCGGTCGAGCTGGGGGCGATCGACCGTGCCGCCGGCTCGGTGGCGGAGGCCTGCGAGGGCGCCGACCTCGTCTTCTGCGCCGGGCCGGTGGCGGCGCTGTCCGAGCAGGCGCGCGAGGCGCTGGCCGCGGCAGGTCCCGAGACCGTCGTCACCGACGTCGGTTCGACCAAGGGCGAGCTGGTCGGGGCGGTCGGCGACGACGAGCGCTTCATCGGCGGCCACCCACTGGCCGGGGCCGAGACCGCGGGAGTCGAGAACGCGCGCGAGGACCTCTTCGAGGGCGCGCGCTGGTACCTGACCCCGACAGATCGCTCCAGCGGCCTCCTCTACGACCGCCTGCAGCGGGCGCTCGCGGCGCTGGGGGCGCGGCCGCAGGCGATCGACCCGCAGGGCCACGACCGCCTGATGGCGACGATCAGCCACCTCCCGCACGTGCTCGCCAACGTCCTCGCCGCCGAGGCGACGGACTCGCTGACGCAGGGCTCCGAGCGACTGCCCGACGTCGGGCCGAGCTTCCGCGCCGCGACCCGCGTCGCCGGCTCCAACCCGGCGATCTGGGCCGACATCTTCGCCAGCAACCGCGAGGCCGTCGCCGCCTCGGTCGACTCGGTCGGCCAGCGGCTGCGCGAGGCGGCGGAGCTGATCCGCAGCGGCGACCGCGAGGCGCTCGCCGCCTGGCACGGCGCCGCCGGCGAGGCCCGCCGGCGCCTGCTCGAAGCCGAGTCGGAGGCGGGGCCGCTGCGCGAGCTGCGGATCGTCGTCGCCAACAAGCCCGGGACGATCGCCGAGCTGGCGCTGGCGCTGGGCGAGGCCGGGGTCAACATCGAGGACATGGCGCTGCACCCGGCCCCCGACATGACCTCGGGCGCGGTCTCGCTCTGGGTCGCCGGCGACGAGCAGGCGGCGAAGGCGGCGGAGCTGGTCCGCGGCCTCGGCCACACGGTGACGGTCCTCGGCAGTGTCGATTGAGCGCCGCTAGGCTCGCCCGACTATGACCCGCTTCGACCCCTCCGGGCCCCTGCGCGGCTCCCTGCGCCCGCCGTCGGACAAGTCGATCTCCCACCGCGCGGCGCTGATCGCGACGATGGGGGAGGGGGAGACGGAGATCACGGGGTATCTCGATGCTGCCGACACGCGTTCCACCTTGAGAGCAGTGGCGGCGCTTGGGGCGGAGGTGCGCGAGGGATTCAACTTGAAGGTCCTTCCCGTCTCTCCTAGTCCGCCCCCCGGGTCCTCGATGCTCCTGCCCCCGGGGCTGGGACTTGAGATCCGCGGCGTCGGTCTGCGCGGCGCCCGCTCGGGGACGATCGACGTTGGCAACGCTGGGACGCTTCTGCGTCTGCTGCCGGGCTGGCTATCGGGGCAGGTAGGGGAGAAGTGGACCCTCGACGGCGACGAGTCGATCCGGCGCCGGCCCGTCGACCGGATCGCCGTGCCGCTGTCACAGATGGGGGCACGGCTCAGCGCCCGCGAAGACCGCTTGCCGCCGCTGGAGATCGAGGGCGCGCCGCTCCACGGCATCACCTACGAGATGCCGATCGCCAGCGCCCAGGTGAAGTCGTGCCTGCTCTTCGCCGGTTTGCTGGCAGAGGGCGAGACGCGTGTGGTCGAGCCGCATCCGAGCCGTGATCACACCGAGCGGATGCTTGCCGCAGCCGGAGCCTCAGTCGAGCGCGACGGCGATGTGGTGGTCGTGCAGCCGACCGAGCGACTGGAACCAGGACCGATTTCAGTCCCCGCCGACATCTCCTCGGCCGCCTTCTTCCTCACTGCTGCTGTTCTCGTCCCGGGGAGCGAAATCGAACTCAAATCGGTCGGCGTCAATCCGACCCGCATCGGTCTTCTGGCCATCCTCGAACGCATGGGGGTCGAGATCGAGCGTGAGGGGGAAGTCGAAGGCGGCGGTGAGCGGGTGGCCACCCTCCGCGTCCGCTCCGCCCCCCTCCACGCCACCGAGGTCGGCGGCGCCGAGATCCCGCTGGCGATCGACGAGCTGCCGCTGGTCGCCCTCGCCGCCTGCTTCGCCGAGGGGACGACGGTCATCCGCGACGCCGAGGAGCTGCGGCGCAAGGAGTCGGACCGGATCGCGACGGTGACCGAGGCGCTGAAGGCGCTCGGCGGCAAGGTCGAGCCGACCGAGGACGGCATGGTCATCGAGGGGACCGGCGCCCTGCGCGGCGGCACGATCGACTCCCACGGCGACCACCGGATCGCGATGCTCGGCGCCGTCGCCGGCCTCACCTCGAAAGAGGGCGTAGAGGTGCGCGGCATGGACGCCGCCGCCGTCAGCTACCCCGGTTTCGAGTCGGACCTAGCCTCCCTCCTCACCCGCTGAACATCGTTTCCACCCTTTGAGCCCCTATAGGGGCCACGATTCTGGAAACGACGAGCAATACGCTGCCGTCATGGTGATCGCGATCGACGGGCCCGCTGGGGCCGGCAAGTCCTCGGTCGCGCGGGGGGTCGCGGCGGAGATCGGGTTCACCTACCTCGACTCCGGGGCGATGTACCGGTGCGTGGCGCTGGCGGCGCTGGAGGGCGATGTCCCGCTGGACGACGGCGAGGCCTTGGGCGCGCTGGCGGAGGGGCTGGAGATCGGCTTCGACGGCCCGCGCGTCCTGCTCGGCGAGCGCGACGTCAGCGGCGGGGTCCGTGCCCCGGAGGTCTCTGCCGCCGCCTCCCGGGTCTCCGTCCACCCCCGCGTCCGGGCGGCGATGGTCGCGCGCCAGCGCCAGCTGATCGCCGCCGGCCGCTACGTCGCCGAGGGCCGCGACATCGGCACCGTCGTCAGCCCCGACTCGCCGCTGAAGATCTTCCTCACCGCCTCCGACGAGGAGCGGGCGCGGCGTCGCGCGGCCGAGAGCGACGAGGACTTCGAGGCGGTGCTGGCGGCGCAGCGCCGTCGCGACGCCCGCGACACCGAGCGCGAGCACGGCGCCCTCCGCGCCGCCGAGGACGCGGTCGAGCTCGATACCACTGGCTTCAGCTTCGAGCAGGTGGTGGAGCGCGTCGTCAAGCTCGCCCGGGAACGAGGCCTCGTATGAGCCTCCCGACCGTCGCCGTCGTCGGCTTCCCCAACGTCGGCAAGAGCACCCTCGTCAACCGTCTCGTCGGCGGCCGCGAGGCGGTCACCTCACCCGAGCCGGGAGTGACCCGCGACCGCAAGCGCCTCGCCACCGAGTGGAACGGCATCGCCTTCGAGCTCGTCGACACCGGCGGGATCGACCTCGGCGACGAGGCTGAGCTGGCGCGCGACGTGCAGGCGCAGGCGCGGCTCGGGATCGCCGAAGCCGACGCGATCGTTCTGGTCGTCGACGGCCGCGCCGGCCTCCGTGCCGGCGACGCCGAGCTGGCGAAGACGCTGCGCGGCTCGCAGGTGCCGGTGATCGTCGCCGTCAACAAGGCCGACCGCCCCAGCGACTACTCGATCACCGCCGAGTTCCACGCGCTCGGGCTCGGCGACCCGCTCGCCGTCTCCGCCGCCCACGGCCTCGGCACCGGCGACCTGCTCGACGCGATCGCCGCCGCGCTCGGCGACCGGGAACCGGCAGCCGAGGAGGACGACGCGGTCCGGGTCGCGGTGATCGGCCGCCCCAACGCCGGCAAGTCCTCGCTCGTCAACGCCTTCCTCGGCTCCGAGCGGGTGATCGTCTCCGACGTCGCCGGCACCACCCGCGACGCGATCGACACCGAGCTCGAGGTCGACGGCCGCCGCGTCGTCCTCGTCGACACCGCCGGCCTGCGCCGCCGCTCCAAGGTCGCCGGCACCGTCGACTACTACGCCCAGCTGCGCTCCGAACGGGCGGTCGAGCGGGCCGACGTGGCGATCGTCGTCTGCGACGCCGCCGACGGGGTCACCGCCGAGGACCTGCGGGTCGCCGAGCTGGCGATGAAGGCCGGCTGCGCCTCCCTGCTGGCGATGAACAAGTGGGACCTGACCGAGACCGACATCGACGACGCCCGCGCCCGGGTCGCCCGCAAGCTGCGGTTGCGCCCGCCGGTGATCACCTGCTCGGCGAAGCGCGGCCGCAACGTCGGCACGCTGCTGCCGCGGGCGCTGCAGCTCGCCGACCGCGCCGCCGAGCGGATCCCGACCCCGGAGCTGAACCGCTTCGTCGGGGACGTGGTCGCCCGCACCCCGCCGCCGTCCCGGCGCGGCAAGCGCCTGCGCCTCTACTACGCCGCCCAGGTGGGGGAGCGGCCGCCGCGGATCGCGATCCAGGTCAACGACCGCAAGCTGATCGTCCGCGACTGGGCCTATCACCTGGAGAACCGGATGCGGGAGGCCTACGAGCTGGAGGGCGTCCCCCTGGTCATCGATTTCGTCCCCGCCTCCGGCCGCCGCCGGTACGCCTGACCGGCGCATCTCTGCGTCTTCGGTCGCTTGTGTGCAGAGCACACGGCGCTCCCTGCATCCTTGATCTGCTTGGTCAGGCGCACCGGCGGTGCCACTCGACATTCCTTTACTCTTCCGCGCATGTCTACTTCCAAGCCGCTCGCCGAGGGCGAGTACCTCTTCACGTCGGAGTCAGTCACCGAGGGCCACCCGGACAAGGTCGCCGACCAGATCTCCGACGGGGTGCTCGACGCGATCATGGCCGAGGACCCGGGCGGCCGGGTCGCCTGCGAGACCCTCGTCAACACCGGCATGGCGGTGGTCTCGGGGGAGATCTCCACCGACGTCCATCTCAACATCCCGGAGATCGTCCGCGAGACCGTGCGCGACATCGGCTACGACCACGGCGACTACGGCTACCACTGCGACCACATCTCGGTCCTGACCTCGATCGACGAGCAGTCGCCCGACATCGCCCAGGGCGTCGACCGGGCCTACGAGACCAAGGTCGACCCCTCCGACACCGACGAGCTCGACGTCGCCGGCGCGGGCGACCAGGGGATGATGTTCGGCTACGCCAGCGACGAGACCGAGGCGCTGATGCCGATGCCGATCCACCTCGCCCACCGGCTGGCGGAACGCCTCGCCGCGGTTCGCAAGGACGGGACGCTCGGCTACCTCGGCCCCGACGGCAAGACCCAGGTTACCGTCCGCTACGCCGACGGCCGCCCGGTTGCGGTCGAAAAGCTCCTGATCTCCACCCAGCACGACGAGGGGATCGACTCGCAGACCCAGATCAAACCGGAGCTCTGGGAGAGCGTCGTCCTTCCCGTCCTACAGGCGGAGGTGCCCGGCCGCTTCGACGAGAACGAGCTGCTGGGCGAGTTCCTCGTCAACCCGACCGGCAAATTCGTGATCGGCGGCCCGGTCGGCGACGCCGGCCTCACCGGCCGCAAGATCATCGTCGACACCTACGGGGGGATGGCCCGCCACGGCGGCGGCGCCTTCTCCGGCAAGGACCCCTCCAAGGTCGACCGCTCGGCCGCCTACGCCGCCCGCTACGTGGCGAAGAACGTCGTCGCCGCCGGCCTCGCGCAGCGCTGCGAGGTCCAGGTCGCCTACGCGATCGGCGTCGCCCACCCGGTCTCGCTCATGGTCGAGACCTTCGGCACCGGCAAGCTCCCGGACGCCAAGATCTCCCAGCTGGTCGAGGCCGAGTTCGACATGCGCCCCGGCGCCTTCCGCGAGTATCTGGACCTCCACCGCCCGATCTTCCAGAAGACCGCCGCCTACGGCCACTTCGGCCGCGCCGACGACGACTTCACCTGGGAGAAGACCGACCGCGCCGACGCCCTCCGCAACGCGGCGGGCACCGAAACCGCCGCAGCGTAGCCCGCAAAACGCGCAAGTAAGCCGGCGCAGGCAGGCACCCCGGGGGGAGAGAGGGAGCCGCTCCGAACTTTGGGGGGCTATGACCCACCAAATCTCGGAGTCGCGGAGTCGTCGCGCTTGGGAGTTGGCTCGGCGGCAGCATGGGGTGTTGACGCGAGCCGATCTTCTGGGCCTTGGCTTTAGCTCGGAAGCGATCAAACACCGCGTCCGGACGGGGCGCCTGCATCCCATCGTCCGCGGCGTCTACGCGGTGGGTCGCCCTCGTCTCAGCCGCGAGGGACGCTGGATGGCGGCGGTTCTCGCCTGTGGCCCCGGCGCCGCTTTGAGCCATCGCAGCGCCGCCGCGCTCTGGCGGTTCGGCCAAGAGCACGCGGACTACATCGACGTCAGCGTCAAGCGCTCTTCCGAAGCCCGCCTTCCCGGTATCCGCTGCCACCGTCGGCCCTCCTTACCGGCCGAGGATGTGACCACCCGCCTGAACATTCCCCTTACCCAGCCAGTTCGCACCCTCATCGACCTAGCGACTGTCGCCGGTCCGAAAACCGTGGAGCGGGCGATCAACGAGGCTGACAAGCGCGACGTGATCGACCCAGACTCCCTGCGCAAGGCCCTCGACGACTACCCGAGCCAGCCCGGCATCCGTCCGCTCCGTCAGATCCTCGACAAGCACACCTTCCGGCTCTCCGACGACGAACTCGAACTCCTTTTCCGGCCCATCGCATCAGCCGCCGGCCTGTCGACCCCGCTCACCAAACGGATCGTCAACGAATTCGAGGTCGACTTCTTCTGGCCCGACCTCGGTCTCGTCGTCGAGACCGACGGCTGGCGCTACCACCGCACCCCCTCCGCCCAAACCCGCGACGCCCGCCGCTTCCAGGCCCACACCGCCGCCGGCCTAACCCCAATCCGCTTCTCCCACTACCAGGTCAAATACGAACCCCGCTACGTCTGCCAGATCCTGGAAAAGACGACGAAGAACCTCCGCGCCCGCATCCCACGCGCCTGACCTGCACCCCTACCTGCATGTGAGGGGTGCAGGTCAGGCGCGTCGGACGGGCCGCGACCCGAAGAGGACGTGGGAAAGGGGCGAGAGGGGGCTTCAGTCAGCCGAAGGCGGCTGGGCCTCGCCCAGGCCGTGCGATCCCGCGACGTTGGCGCCGGTTGCCTGGTCCACCGCGTGGACGACGTCGGCGGGATCGGCTACGCCGGCGAAGATGAAGTTGTAGTCGTCGCTGGCCGCCGTGTCGAAGTCGACGTCGCCGATCTGCATCAGGCGCTGGTAGACGCTCTGGTTGTAGTTGACGTTCTGGACCCGCTCCAGGCGCGTCTCCTGGACCTCCCGCGAGACGATCCCGCGTTTGATGTTGAGGCGGCGGTCGGTGATCGTGTAGGTGGTCGCCCAGCGCTTGAGGAAGCCGGCCAGGAGGGTGATCGCGAGGACGACGAGGACGACGACGAAGGCGGTGGCGCCTCCCTCGACCAGGTTGGCGATCACGCCGAGGACGATCGCGACCAGGATCCCTTTCAGGTAGAAGCCGAGGATCGCCCGCCAGGACGGGTGGCCCTCGAAGATCACCTGCTCGCCGGGGCTGAGGTTGAGGCTCACGAGCGGCAGCATATGGCTTCCCCCGCGACCCCGGCAAGGGATCTGGCCGAGGGTGCGGGGTCGCTCCCAGCGGCATCCCCCGCCGCCCATAACCTCGTCGGGATGGCGATCCTCCGCGTCGAGCCGCTGACCACCGCCCGTGCCCTGCGCGGGCCCTTCGACTACCGCCGGCCGGAGGCGATGGCGGACCTGGAGGTCGGCAGCGTCGTCCGCG
>DATHFL010000011.1:0-6682 GCA_035318125.1 Solirubrobacterales bacterium
CAGTGAGCAGCAGGTCGAGGTCGGCGAGCATCTTGGCCCTCCTTGGGTCGGGGTGCGGCAGACACCGCCGACTTCGACCGCGTTGCTCCCTACCCCTGCCCGGCCTCCCGGCCGGAGCGATTCGTGGAACTACTCATCTAGGTGTCGATCAGGCCGTTGGCGAGGGCGTAGCGGGTCAGGTCGGGGCGGCTGGTGAGGCCGAGCTTCTGCTGGATGTGGGCGCGGTGGGTCTCGACGGTGCGGACGCTGAGCGAGAGCTGTTCGCCGATCTCGCGGTTGGTGTGGCCGAGGGCCATCAGCTTCAGGACCTCGGTCTCGCGGGGGGAGAGGATGGGGCGCTCCTCGCTCGCGCCCTCGCCCTTGAGGCCGGCGGCGACGGCCGGGGCCAGGTGCTGCTCGCCCGCGGCGGCGGCGCGGACGGCTTCGATCAGCTCCAGGTGGGCGGAGTCCTTGAACAGGTAGCCGTTGGCGCCGGCGTCGAGGGCGCGGCGGGCGAGGGTGAGGTCGCGCTCCATCGTCAGCAGCACGATCGCCGTCTCCGGCGAGCGCTCGCGCAGCTCCGGGACGGCGTCGACGGCGAGCCCGTCGGGGAGGTTGACGTCGAGGACGAGCACCCGCGGCCGCTTCTCCGCCACGGTCGCCCGCCCGGTCGCGAGGTCGCCCGCCTCGCCGATGACTTCGAGGTCCGGCTGGCCGTCGAGCAGCGCCTTCAGGGCGCCGCGGACGACGGCGTGGTCGTCGACCAGGACGACCGTCGTCTTCCCCTCCGCATCGCTCACGCAGCGAGCGTAACGCGTTGCGGTCGAGCGGGACGCGGTTCCCGCCTGGGGTAAAAGAGGTGGGTGCAACCGGAAGGACTGTCCAGCCGCGAGGCTGAGCGGCGCCTGCTGCGATACGGGCCGAACCGGCTCGAGCGCCGCCGCGGCAGTCGCTGGCCGCGCCAGCTGGCGCGGCAGCTCACCCACCCGCTGGCGCTCCTGCTCTGGGGCGCCGCGGCGCTCGCGGCGATCGCCGGGATCACCCCGGTGGCGATCGCGGTCGTCGTCGTCATCGTCCTCAACGCCGCCTTCGCCTTCGCCCAGGAGCGGCAGGCCGAGCGCGCGGTCGAGGCCCTGCAGAGCTACATCCCGCAGCGGGCGCGGGTGCTGCGGGACGGCCGCGAGGCCGAGGTCGACGCCACCGGCCTCGTCCCCGGCGACCTGCTGCTGATCGCCGAGGGCGACCGCATCTCCGCCGACGGCCACCTGGTCGAGGGCGCGATCGAGGTCGACCTCTCGACCCTGACCGGCGAGTCGGTGCCGGTCTCGCTCGCCCCCGGGCCGCGCCACCCCGACACCCCGCGCCTGCGGGCGCGCGACCTCGTCTTCAGCGGCACCACCTGCACCGGCGGCGAGGCCCGCGCGGTCGCCGACGCGACCGGGATGGCGACCGAGCTGGGCCGGATCGCCTCGCTCTCGCAGCGGGTCGAGGTCGAGGAGAGCCCGCTCGAGCGCCAGGTGCGGCGGGTCGCCTGGCTGATCGCCGGGATCGCGGTCGCGATGGGCATCGCCTTCGTCCCGCTCGCCACCTTCGCCACCGGGCTGCCGCTCGCCGACGCGGTCGTGCTGACGATCGGGCTGATCGTCGGCAACGTCCCCGAGGGCCTGCTGCCGGTGATCACCCTCGCCCTCGCGGTCGGCGTCCGCGGGATGGTCCGGCATGGGGCGGTGGTGAAGCGGCTGAGCGCGGTCGAGACCCTCGGCTCGACCGACGTCATCTGCACCGACAAGACCGGCACCCTGACCGAGAACCGGATGCGGGTGACGCGGATCTGGACGCTCGGGGAGGAGGTCGACCTCGAAGCCGGCGCGCCGACCCCGAGCACCGCCCTGCGAGCCCTCGGCGCAGCGATGTTCGCCTGCAGCAACGCCCGCCTCGGGGAGGGCGGAGAGGCGGAGGGGGACCCGACCGAGGCGGCGATGGCGCTTGCCGCCGCCGGCCTCGGCGCCCCGGCCGACGCGGCGGCGCGGGCCGCCCACCGCCGCGCCCAGTTCCACTTCGACGCCGGCCTGAAGCTGATGTCGACGGTCGACGAGGAGGACGGCGAGCTGTGGGTGAACGCGAAGGGGGCGCCGGAGTCGGTCCTCCCGCGCTGCACCGCGATCGCCACCCCCGGCGGGCCCCGGCCCCTCGACCCGGAGACCCGCGCCCGGGTCCACGCGACGACCGACCGCTTCGCCGACGAGGGCCTGCGGGTGCTGGCGGTGGCGCGCCGCCGCCTCGGCGGCGCGCTGCCGGACCGCCGCGAGGAGGCCGAGCGCGACCTCACCCTGCTCGGCCTGGTGGCGATGATCGACCCGCCGCGGCCGGAGGTGGCGGCCGCGGTCGCCCGCTGCCACCGGGCCGGGATCCGGATCGTCGTCGTCACCGGCGACCACCCCCGCACCGCGGTCGCGATCGCCAACCGGATCGGGATCGCCGGCGGCCGCGCCCGCGCGATCTCCGAGGACCGGCTGGAGAGCATGAGCGACGCCCAGCTCGACGCCGCCCTCGCCGGCGGCGGCGAGCTGGTCTTCGCTCGCAGCACGCCGGAGGCGAAGCTGCGGATCGCCGACGCCCTGCGCGCCGCCGGCCACGTCGTCGCGATGACCGGCGACGGCGCCAACGACGCCCCCGCCCTGCGCCGGGCCGACATCGGCGTCGCCATGGGCCGCTCGGGGACCGACGTCGCCCGCGAGGCTTCGACGATGGTCCTCACCGACGACAACTTCGCGACGATCGCCGCCGCGGTCGCGGCGGGGCGGCAGATCTACGACAACATCCGCAAGTTCATCGTCTACATCTTCGCCCACCTGACGCCC
This sequence comes from Solirubrobacterales bacterium, assembly GCA_035318125.1. Classification (GTDB taxonomy): domain Bacteria; phylum Actinomycetota; class Thermoleophilia; order Solirubrobacterales; family 70-9; genus VAYN01. Next base: position 2,841 of record DATHFL010000011.1, read on the forward strand.
GAGCTCGCGCCCTACGTCGTCTTCGCCCTCGGCGGCGGCGCGATCCCGCTGCCGCTGACCGTGCTGCAGCTGCTCTCGGTCGACGTCGGCACCGAGACCCTGCCGGCGCTGGCGCTGGGGCGGGAGGCGGCCGAGCCGGGGATCATGGAGCGCAAGCCGCGGCCGCGATCGCAGGGCATCATCAACCGCGACCTCCTGGTCCGCGCCTGGCTCTTCCTCGGCCTGATCTCCGCCGTCCTCGGGATGGCCGCCTTCTTCTACGTCCTCCTCCGCGCCGGCTGGAGCCCCGGCGACCCGACCGGGGAGGGGGAGCCGCTGCACCACGCCTACCAGCAGGCGACGACGATGACCTTCCTCAGCATGGTCGCCTGCCAGGTCGGCACCGCCTTCGCCGCCCGCACCGAGCGCGCCTCGCTGCGCTCGATCGGGGTCTTCAGCAACCGGCTCCTGCTCTGGGGGATCGCCTTCGAGCTGGCGTTGACCGCGATCCTGATCTACGTCCCGGTCTTCCAGGAGCTGCTGGGGACCGCGGCGCTCCCCTGGTATTACGTGCTGCTGGTCGTGCCCTTCCCGTTCATCGTCTGGGGAGCCGACGAGCTGCGGCGATGGCGGGCTCGGCGGCGGGCGCCACGATCTGCGTCCCCGCTTCGCCCCGCACCACCCGAACCGCGTCGGTGAGCGCTCCGATCGCGGCGCGGCGGCCGGTCGCCTCGGCGAAGCGGCAGGCCGCCTCGACCTTCGGCGCCATCGAGCCGGCGGCGAAGCTCAGCTCCCGCAGCTCGGCCGGTTCGACCTCGCCGATCGGCCGCTCGTTGGGGCCGCCCCAGTCGCGCTTGACGGAGCCGACGTCGGTCAGCATCAGCAGCAGGTCGGCGTCGAGCCGCCGCGCCAGGAGCGCCGCGGTCAGGTCCTTGTCGACCACCGCCTCGACCCCGTGCATCGTGCCCAGCCCGTCGAGCGCGACCGGGATGCCGCCGCCGCCGGCGCAGACGACCAGGGCGCCGGACTCGAGCAGCGCCCGGAGGCTGCGGATCTCGGCGATCGCGTGCGGCTCGGGGGCGGGGACCAGGCGGCGGTAGCCGCCGTCGTCGCGTCCCATCGTCCAGCCGCGGTCGAGGCGCAGGCGCTGCGCCAGCGCCTCGCCGTAGAGCGGGCCGACCGCCTGCGAGGGCTCGAGGAAGGCGGGGTCGTCGGCGGCGACCACGACCTCGGTGAGGACGCTGACGACGTCGCGCTCGGGCAGCTCGTTGCGCAGCGCCAGCTCCAGCATGTGCCCGACCATCCCCTCGCTCTCGGCGTCGAGGACGTCGAGCGGGTAGGACGGGATGTCGGGGAAGGCTTCGTTCTGCAGCGCCAGCAGGCCGACCTGGGGCCCGTTGCCGTGGGTGACGATCGCCTCATGCTCGCGGGCGACCTCGGCGACGGCGGCCGCGGCCGCCTCGACGTTGCGGCGCTGGTTCGGCGCCGTCGCCGGTTCGCCGCGGCCCAGGAGGGCGTTGCCGCCGAGGGCGAGGACGATTCTCATGGCTCCAGGATTGCGCCGATCCCCCCGTTTCCCATCGGCCGAAACCCACACTTTCGCCTGCGGGATTCGCACCGCCCGGAGGCCTGCCAGACTCCCTCCCGGAGAGCGCCTGTGGAGAGTGGTGAGAAGCAGATAACCGTCGTCCTCGCGGACGACCACAACGTGATCCGCTCGGGTCTGCGGGCGATGCTGGAGGCGGAGGCCGACCTGCGGGTGATCGGCGAGGCCGCCGACGCGCCGGCGGCGCAGAAGCTGGTCCGCGACCGCCGCCCCGACGTGCTCGTCCTCGACCTGCAGATGCCCGGCGCCGAGCCGGCCAGCGACGTGCCGGCGCTGCGCGAGGAGGCGCCGGAGACGGCGATCGTCGTCCTCACCATGGAGAGCGACCCGCGGCGGGCGCGCGAGCTGCTGCAGGGGGGCGCCTCCGGCTACGTCCTCAAGCAGGCCGCCGAGCGGCAGCTGACCGCGGCGATCCGCGCCGCCGCCGCCGGCGGCTCCTACATCGACCCGGAGCTCGGCGGGCAGGTCGCCCAGCTCGGCGAGGACCCGCTGCAGGCGCTGAGCGAGCGCGACCGCGAGCTGCTGCGGCTGCTCGCCCTCGGCCACACCAACCGCGAGATCGGCGAGAAGCTCTACCTCAGCGTCCGCGCGGTCGAGGTCAACCGGGCGAAGCTGCTGGACAAGCTCGACCTCGAATCGCGGCCGGAGCTGGTCCGCTTCGCGATCGACAACGGCCTGATCGAGGTCGAGCGGGAGGGTTAGCCGCCCTGCACCGGCACCCGGGCGGAGATCTCGGTCCCCTCGGCGGGCTTGCTGCTGACCTCGATCTCGCCGCCGATCAGCTCGATCCGCTCCCGCATCCCGGTCAGGCCGCGGCCGCCGCCGGTGTCGGCGGGGTCGAAGCCGTCGCCGTCGTCGCGGACGACGATCCGGATCTCCCCCGCGAGCTCCTTCGCGGTGACGTCGACGCGGGAGGCGGAGGCGTGCTTGACGACGTTGTTGAGCGCCTCCTGGACCAGCCGGTAAACCAGCCGTTCCTCGTCGCCCCCCGGCGCCTCGCCCAGCTCGATCTCCGTCTCGACCTCGATCCCGCCGCGGGCCGCGTGCTCCTCGGCCAGCGCCTCCAGCGCCCCGGAGAGGCCGAGCCGCTCCAGCGCCGCCGGCCGCAGGTCGTTGATCAGCCGGTTCAGGTCGTTGATCTGCTCCTCCAGCCGCGCCACCGTGTCCTCGGCCGCCCGCTCGATCCGCTCGGCCCGGTCCTCGCCGCTGCTCTGCAGCGCCGTCGCCAGGGTGATCCGGATCGCCGCCAGCCCCTGCAGGGCGTCGTCGTGGAGCTCGCGGGCCCAGCGCTCGCGCTCCTTCTCGGCCGACTCGACCTGCTGCTGGAGGCGCTCGGACTCGACCGTCTGCGCCGTCGCCACCGCGGTCGCGGCGCTGGAGGCAAACGACTGCAGCAGCCGCAGGTCCTCCTGGTCGAACTCGATCCCGCCGGCTTCGCGGTCCAGCGCGACCAGGGTGCCGACGGCGCGGCCGCGGAACAGCAGCGGCACCACCAGTGCCGTCTCCGCCCCGACCTTCTCCCGCAGGCGGCCCTCCGAGGGCGGCGAGCCGCGCTCCAGCTGCTGCGAGACCCGGTCCTCCATCGCCGCCCCGAAGACGGAGTCGGTGGCGGGGATGGTGAGGTCGCTGATGTCCTCGGTGAGCTGACCGGCATGGGCGGCGACGAAGAGCTCGTCGCCGCGGCGCAGGAGCACGAGCAGCGCCCGCGCGTCAACCAGGGCCCGCGCCCGCTTGACGATCAGGTCGAGGATCCGCTCGACGTCGGTCTCGCCGCCGACCGTGCGGGCGATGTCGACCGAGGTCTCGGCCCGCCGCAGCGCCTGCTCGATCTCCGCCTCGCGTTCGCTGAGGCTGGTGTAGAGGCGGGCGTTCTCGATCGCGATCCCGGCCCAGCTGGCCAGGGTCAGCGCCGCTTCCTCGTCGCTTTGGTCGAACTCCTCGGCCCCCTGCTTCTCGGTCATGTAGAGGTTGCCGTAGGTCTCGCCGCGGACCGCGATCGGCACCCCGAGGAAGGAGTGCATCGGCGGGTGGCCGGGGGGGAAGCCGTAGGCGTGGGGGTGGGCGTTGACGTCGCGCAGCCGCAGCGGCACCGGCTCGCGGATCAGCTCGCCGAGGACGCCGCGCCCGCGCGGCAGGCTGCCGATCTCCTGGCGGGCCGCCTCGTCGATGCCGACGTTGATGAAGCGCTCCAGTTCGCGCCGTTCGGGGTCGAGGACGCCGAGCGCCGCGTAGCGGGCGCCGGTCAGCTCCCGCGCCG
>DATHFL010000012.1:0-12932 GCA_035318125.1 Solirubrobacterales bacterium
CGACGTCCGCCTCTCGGACGACGAGATCCGCGCCCTGCAGGACGAGTTCCCGATGCTCTACCTCGACTCCCACGCGCTGCGCCAGTCCGAGCTGGCGGTCGCCGACGGCCTCTTCCTCAGCCTCGACCTCTCCGGCCCGACCGACCGGGTGGTCGGCTACCGGGCGAAGAAGAACAGCCTCCCCGTCGACCTTTCGAAGATCCGCGCCTACCGCTGGACCGACTACTGGGACCCGGTCTACCCCGAGCCCGGGGGCCGGGTCGTCCTGGAGCCGGAGATCTTCTACCTGCTGCTCTCGGCCGAGGGGGTCTGCATCCCGCCGCAGATCGCCGCCGAGATGATGGCCTACGATCCGACCGCCGGCGAGCTCCGCACCCACTACGCCGGCTTCTTCGACCCCGGTTTCGGCTACGACCCCGACGGCGGCCGCCACGGCAGCCGCGCCGCGCTCGAGGTCCGCGCCCGCGACGTCTCCTTCATGGTCGAGCACCGCCAGCCGGTCTGCAAGCTGGGCCTGGAGCGGATGGCGGCCCCCGCCGAGCGCCTCTACGGCACCGGCCTCGGCTCCAACTACCAGGGCCAGGTGACGATGCTGAGCAAGCACTTCGAGGAGCAGACCGCCGGCGTCGCAATACCCGCCGAGGCCTAGGGACGCCGACCAACAACCGGAACTGCATCAACTTTTCTATCTACGGGATGGAAAAGTTGATGCAGTTCGAGGTCGCGCCGTCTAGGGGTTATGCGAACATGTGTTCGTATGAGATGGGACGAGCAGCGGGTTGAGAACGACCTTCGTCTTCCCGGGGTCGGCGCCGGGACGGTCGTCCGCACCTTCGACGCGCCGGAGGCGATGGGGATCAACTTCCACGAGGTCCGCGCCCGCTCGGCCCTCAACCACGTGGCCGGCGGCCGCTACGGCTTCAGCTGGACGATCAACCCGTACAGGGGATGCAGCCATGCCTGTACCTATTGCTTCGCTCGCAGGACCCACACCTACCTCGACATGGACGCTGGGCGGGACTTCGAGCGGGAGATCGTCGTCAAGGTCAACGTGCCGGAGCTGCTGCGGGCGGAGCTGGGGCGGCCGGGGTGGAAGCGGGAGCTGGTGGCGCTGGGGACGAACACCGACCCCTACCAGTGGGTCGAGAGCCGCTACCGGATGATGCCCGAGATCCTCGAGGCGCTGGAGGCGGCGGAGACGCCGGTCTCGGTCCTGACCAAGTCGCCGCTGGTGATGCGGGACGTCGAGATCTTCGAGCGGATGGCGAAGCGGCTGCCGGTCTCGGTCAACCTCTCGGTCCCGACCCTGGACGAGGAGGCCTGGCGGGCGACCGAGCCGCACACGCCGAGCCCGGCGGCGCGGCTCGACGCGGTGGCCGAGCTGCGGCGGCGAGGCATCGACTCCGGCGTCCTGATCGCGCCGCTGATGCCCGGCATCAACGACGACCCCGACCAGGTCCGCCCGATCGTCGAACGAGCCAAAAAGGCCGGCGCCACCTTCCTCGGCGGCGTCGCCCTCCACCTCCGCGGCGAGGTCAAGGACGTCTTCTTCGCCTGGCTCCAAGCCAAACGCCCCGACCTCCTCCCCCGCTACGAGGCCCTGTACGGCACCCGCGCCTATATGAAGCCAGAGCAGCGAAAACATGCAACGCGAGCAGTGAAAGGCTGGGGCCGCTCCCGAGTCAGGCGCTCCCGCGCCGACGGCTCCGAGCAGCGAATGTCCAGACAAGCGAATCCTCGGGCGGGTGGCGACGATCGGGAGGACTCTCCCGGTAGGGAGCCCCCGATCGGAGACAGGACCCGCCCGCCAGAGCTCCCTCTTCTAGGCCGTCGACCTAGCCCCCTTCGTCCAGCTGCTCGAACTTGCACTCATTCGGGGCTTTGTCGTCCCGGAATCTGTGAAACCGAGCGCCGTGTCTGATGCGACCGGAAGCCGCATGGTCGTACCCCACCTCGATCACCAGCTCCGGCCGCAGCTCCACCCACTCCAGGTCGCGCCCGCCCGTCCAGCGGCTCGGCTCCGCCGTTCCGCTCGCGCCCGTCTCCAGCGGCGCCAGCATCGCCCGCATGCTCTGTTTCGCCGCTTTCGAGAAGCCGGAGATGTGGCCGACCGTGCGCAGCTCGCCGTCGTCGTAGAGGCCGAGGATCAGCGAGCCGACCGTGCCCTCCTCTTTGCCGGGACGCCAGCCCATCACCACGCAGTCGATCGTCCGCTCGCGCTTCACCTTCGCCATCCCCTTGCGCTTGCCGGGCACGTAGGGGGCGCTCAGGTCCTTCGCCATCACCCCCTCGATGCTGTTCAGCCAGCGCTCCGCCTGCTCGCCGTCGGGGCTGAGCGGGGTCAGCTCCAGCCCCGCGCCACCGGCGATCGCCCCGAGCCGCTCGCGCCGTTCGCGCAGCGGCCGCTCCAGCAGTGCCTCGTCGCCCTCGGCGAGGAGGTCGAAGACGATGTAGCTGACCGGGATCTCCTTCGCCAGCAGGTCGATCCGCGACTGCGCCGGGTGGATCCGTTCCTGCAGCGAGTCGAATTCGAGGTTGCCGTCGCCGTCGCGGATCACCAGCTCGCCGTCGAGCACCCAGCGCCCCGGCGCGAAGCTCAGCTCGGGGAAGTAGCGCCCGAGGTCTTTGCCGCCGCGCGACTGGATGTAGGCGTCCTCGCCGTCGACGAAGACGATCGCCCGGAAGCCGTCCAGCTTCGGCTCATACGCCCACTCATCCCCCTCCGGCAGCGCTTTGCGGGTAAGCGCAAGTTGGGGTTTGATCGGAGGAGAGAGCGGGAGGGACATGCCCTCCGAGGCTAGTTGAGCGGGTCTCAGCCCGCGCGCCCGGCCCGCTCGCGGCTCTCCCGCGGGTCGGGGATCGGCACCGCCGCGAGCAGCTTCTTCGTGTACTCGTCCTTGGGGTGCTCGCAGACCTGGTCGGCCGTCCCCTGCTCGACGATTCTGCCGTCGTGCATGACCGCGATCCGGTCGGAGATGTGGCGGACGACGCCGATGTCGTGGGCCACGAAGAGGTAGGCGAGCCCGAGCTCGTCCTGGAGGTCGTCGAGCAGGTTGATGATCTGCGCCTGGATCGAGACGTCGAGCGCCGAGACCGGCTCGTCGCAGATCACCAGCTTCGGCTTCAGCGCCAGCGCCCGGGCGATCCCGATCCGCTGCCGCTGGCCGCCGGAGAACTCGTGCGGGAAGCGGTTGTAGTGCTCGGTCGAGAGGCCGACCCGCTCCAGCAGCTCCTGCACCCGCCGCCGCAGGTCCGACCCGGAGGCAACTCCCTGGCGCTTGAGCGGGTCGCCGACGATCTGGCCGACCCGTTTACGCGGGTTCAGCGAGGCGTAGGGGTCCTGGAAGATCATCTGCATCTCCCGGCGCAGCGGCCGCATCTGCCGCCGCCCGAGGCCGGCGATCTCCCGGCCCTCGAACCTGACCGAGCCCGAGGTCGGCTTGATCAGCTGCAGCACCGCCCGGCAGGCGGTCGACTTGCCGCTGCCCGACTCGCCGACCAGGCCCAGCGTTTTGCCCCGTTCGACCGCGAAGCTGATCCCGTCGACCGCCCGCACCTGGTCGACCTCGCGGGCGATCAGGACCCCGTGCTTGATCGGGAAGTGCTTGACGAGGTCGGTGACCTCGAGCAGGCGCTCGCCGCTGTTCCCGTCGCCGTTCATACCCGCGGCGCCTCCAGCCCGATCTGCCCTTCGACCACCCGCTTCTCGCGCTTCTCCTCCGGACCGAGCCAGCAGCGGTCGCGGTGCTCCGGCGCCTCGGACAGGCGCGCCTCCAGCCCCGGCAGCTGCGGGCACTTGGAGAACTCGTGCGGGCAGCGGGGCCGGAACGGGCAGCCCTCCGGCAGGTCAAGCAGCGAGGGCGGCGAGCCGGCGATCTGCGGCAGCCGCCTCGGCCGCGGCCGGTCGAGCCGGGTCAGCGACCCCATCAGGCCCCAGGTGTAGGGGTGCTGGGGGTCGTAGAAGATCTCGTCGAGCGTCCCCTCCTCGACCACCTTCCCCGCGTACATCACCAGCACCCGGTCGGCGACCTCGGCGACGACGCCGAGGTCATGGGTGATGAGGATCGTCGCCAGGCCGCGCTGCCGGTTGAGGTCCTCCAGCAGCCGCAGGATCTGGGCCTGGATCGTCACGTCGAGCGCCGTCGTCGGCTCGTCGGCGATCAGCACCTCGGGCTCCAGCGCCAGGGCCATCGCGATCATCGCCCGCTGCCGCATCCCGCCGGAGAATTCGTGCGGGTAGGCCCGGGCCCGCCGCTCGGGGTCGGGGATCCCGACCGAGTCGAAGAGCTCGACCACCCGCCGCCGCGCCTCCTCCTTGCCGACGTCGCCCTTGTGGGCGCGGATCGCCTCGACGATCTGGTCGCCGAGCCGGTAGACCGGGTTGAAGGAGGTCATCGGGTCCTGGAAGACCATCGCGATCCGCTCCCCGCGCAGGCGCCGCAGCGTCGCGTCGCTGGCGTCCAGCAGCTCCTCGCCGTCGAGCGTCGCCGAGCCCTCGATCCGCGCGTTGTGCGAGCGGGTGAGGCCGATCAGCGTCTGCGCGGTGACGCTCTTGCCCGAGCCCGACTCGCCGACGATCGCCAGCACTTCGCCCGGCCGCAGGTCGAAGCTGACCCCGTCGACCGCCTGCAGCAGCCCGCCTTCGGTGGCGAAGCCGACCCGCAGGTTGCGGACCGAGAGGATCGGGGCGGCGCTCATCACGCCCCCTCCCCGAGTCGCACCCGCGGGTCGAGGTAGGCGTAGGCGATGTCGACCAGGGTGTTGACGAAGACGACGAAGAAGGCGCCGTAGAGGGCGACGCCCATGATCGGCGGCAGTTCGAGTTTCTCGATCGATTCGGCCGCGTAGCCCCCGACGCCGTTGATGTTGTAGAGGACTTCGGTGATGATCGCGGTGCCGGCGATGGTGGCGCCGAAGTCGAGCCCGAAGAGGGTGACGATCGGGATCAGCGAGTTGCGGAGGACGTGCCGGACCATCACCTGCCGCTCGCCGAGCCCCTTGGCGCGGGCGGTGCGGACGTAGTCCTCGTTCATCGCGTCGAGCATGTTCGAGCGCAGGACCCGGCTGTAGAAGCCGATCGAGAGGACCGCGAGGGTGAACCAGGGCAGGATCAGGTGGGTGAGCCATTCCCAGGGGTCTTCGGTCAGGCCGACGTAGCCGCCGTTGGGAAAGATTTCGATCTTGTAGGTGAGGAAGTAGATCAGCACCGGCGCCAGCAGGAACACCGGAATCGAGATCCCCGCGATCGCCACCCCGGTCAGCGCCCGGTCGAGCCAGCCCCCGGCCCGGATCGCCGAGAGGTAGCCGAGCAGCATCCCGAAGAAGAGCCAGATGATCCCGGCGCCGATGCTGAGCGAGAGCGTCGCCGGAATCCCTTCCTTGATCCGGTCGTCGACCGGGGTGCGCGGCGAGTATGAGATCAGCTCGCCGGTGAAGGTCTTCTCCATCATCGTCACGTACTGCTCCGGCAGCGACTTGTCGAAGCCCCATTCTTCTTCGATGCTCTTGACCAGCACCGGCGTCGCGTTCTTGCCGGCCAGCCGCTGCGCCGGCGGCGAGTTGGGGATCACGTTGAAGATCAGGAAGACGAGGACCGAGACCGCGAAGAGGACGAAGGCCATCCCGAGCAGGCGCCTGACGATGAAGCGGAGCATCAGACCGGGACCCCCTCCGGCTCGGCCGTCCCGGCGTGGGCCTCCAGCCGCACCTTGGAGCGCGGGTCGAGGGCGTCGCGCAGGCCGTCGCCGACGATGTTCAGCGCCAGCACCGTCAGCGTGATCATCACGCCGGGGATGATCGCCAGCAGCGGCTGCGTGGTCAGCAGTTCCTCGCCGACCGAGATCATCGTCCCCCAGGAAGAGCTCGGCGGCTGCACGCCGGCGCCGAGGAATGACAGGGCCGCCTCGAAGAGCATGTTGGTGGCGATGCTGAGGGTGAAGAAGACGATGATCGTCGAGGCGAGGTTGGGGAGGATCTCGCCGAACATCACCCGCAGCGGCCCCGCGCCCTGGGCGACTGCCGCCTCGACGAACTCCTTCTCGGTAAGCGCCAGGACCTCGCCGCGGATCGGCCGCGCAATGTAAGGCGTGGAGAAGATGCTGATGACGATGATCGGGTTCCAGATCGAGCCGCCGGAGAGCTCCAGCGGGCCGACCTTCAAGCCTCCCACCGCGAGGGAGACGCCCAGCGCGATCCCGATCAGCAGCACCGGCAACGACCAGAGCACGTCGAGCGTTCGCCCGATCACCGCGTCGACCCAACCCCGGTGGTAGCCGGCGAGCAGGCCGAGGACGACGGCGAGCAGCGTCGTGATCAGGGCCGAGACGACGCCGATGAACAGCGAGGTGCGCCCCCCGTACATCAGCCGCACCATCTCGTCGCGGCCGAGCCGGCTGTCGGCGCCGAGGAAGAACTTGCCGCCCGCTTCGAACCACTGCGGCCCGATCGGCTTGCCTTCGGGGGTGACGACATCCCGGACTTCGTCGCCGACCCGCAGTTGTTCGACCGTGTGCGTCTGGTTGGGCCCGGTCTCGGCGACGTTGTCCGCCCACAGCGGCGCCGCCAGGACGAACAGCACGATGAGGACGAACAGCCCCAGGAAGGCGACCGCCAGCCGGTTGCGGAGGAAGCGCCTCAGAGCGAGGGACCAGGGGCCGCGCTCGGCCCCTGGTCCCTCTTCAGAGCGCCCCACTCTCCTGACCTATTCCTTGAATTCGAAGCTGGTCAGGTACTCGAAGAACGTCTGGTTGTAAATGATGCTGTCGAGGTTGATCTCGTCGGACACGAAGGTGGTCAGGGTCCGGTTCCCGTAGGGCGCCCACGGGGCCAGTTCCATGTATTTCCGGTCCAGTTCCGCGTACTTCTCTTCCTGTTCGGGCCCGAGCTGTTCTTCGCTGAGCTTGGCGATTTCTTCGTTCAGCTCCGGCACGTCGATGTTGGCGAAGTTCCCGTTGTTGGTCTGCAGGATGCTTTCGCCCGCCAGCAGCGGCTGGAAGAAGTCGTTCGGGTGCGGGTAGTCCTCGAACCAGTTCGCCCAGCCGGTGTCGAGGTCCGGCGTCGACTGGTTGCCGATCACGGTGAAGTAGTTGTCGGCGTTGAGGATTTTCAGGGTCGTGTCGAAGCCCATTTCCCCGAGCACGTCCTCGTAGTATTCGCCGGCTTCTTTGTTCGGGCTTTCGTTGTCGGTCCAGACGGTGATGTCCAGGTCCGACGGGTTCGCTTCTTTCAGCATCGCTTTCGCTTTCGCGATGTCATGCGGGTAGAGCTCGAATTTCTCGTACCCGGGCATTCCCGGCGGCAGGATCTGCTGGCTGCCTTTGATCGAGCCCGAGTAGATCCGTTCCAGGGCGGCGGGGTCGACCGCGTGGTTGACGGCCTGCCGCACCTCGAGGTCGTCGAACGGCGGCCTGGTCGTGTTTATCCAGAAGAAATAGGTGCTGATCGTGGGTCGCTCGACGAACTGGCTGCCCTCGTATTTTTCCTTCACTTCCGCGTAGCGGTTCGCGGGCGGCGGGTTCTGCATCCAGTCGTACTTGCCCTGTTCGACGTCGTTGACCTGGCTGTCGGCGTTGCGGACGATCGTGACTTTCGCCCCGTCGACGTTGCCGCTCGGGTATTCCGGCATCGCCTCCGAGTTGGCTTTCGCCCAGTGGGGGTTGCGCTCGTATTCCCAGCCGCGACCGGGCTGCGATTTGGTGATCGTGTACGGGCCGGTGCCGGGGGGCGGGTCGGCCGAGAGATCTTCGTTCGGCGTGCCTTTCGGGACCGGCGCCACGAACATCAGCGCCAGCTCGGCATTGAAGGAGCCGCGGGGTTTTTCGAGTTCGATCTGGATTTCCCCGGTCTGGTCGTCGGTCTTGATGCCGGGGATGCCGCCGCTCTTGGTTTCGGCGAACTCTTCGGCGCCGACGATGCTCGTGTAGAACGGCGAGCCGCCGGAGTTGAGCTTGAAGAGACGTTCGACCGCATAGGGGAAGTCAGACGCTTTGACCGGGGTGCCGTCGGAGTATTTGAGGCCCGGGCGCAGGAACAGCGTGTAGGTCTTGCCGCCGTTGCTGACCTTCGGCATTTCCTTGGCGAGGCCGGGGACGACTTCGCTGCCTTCCGCGCCTTCGGCGTGCTTGTAGGTCAGGAGCGGGATGTAGACCTCGCCCATCGCGGTCCAGCCTTCCGCCGTATAGGAGAGCTGGGGGTCCATGTAATCGGGGAAGGAGGCGTAGGTGATGTTGAGAATGCCGCCCTTTTTGCCCTCGCCGGAGGTCTCGTCGTCACCGCCCCCGCACGAAACCAATCCAAATGCCGATACCGCTGCAAGAACCAGAACCGCGATGACTGCGCCTAGCTTCTTCAACGTCCCTCCTCCGATTTTGGGTTCCCTAGGGTCCCTCCCGGAATCAACTCCAGCACAATCTCGTCATAGGCGTCAAGCATTGACGAATCAAGCTTTGCATCGCGCTCCAGCCATTTAGCTCCAAGTAGAGGGGCCATGACGACAACGATGGCGAGTACCCCGCAGCCAGCGACAAGAAACGTCATCCGCGGGTCGACCACGGCGGCGATCGCGCCGCCGAGGACGAATCCGACCCCCGGCATCGCCGCGCCGATCGACTCGAGCACGCTCATCACCCGCGCCTGCATCGCTTCCGCAGTCAGCTCCTGGACGGCGCTGATCGCCGCCACCCACTGGACGCCGTTGCCGGCACCCCCGACCACCGAGGCGGCGCAGGCGAGGGCGAGGGTGGGGGCGAGGGCGAGCCCGATGTAGCCGGCGCCGATCACCAGCGTGCTGAAGAGGAGGAGGTAGATCAGCGAGGCCTGGCGGACGCGGGCGAAGATCAGGCTGCCGGCGACCATCCCGGCCCCCCAGCTGGCCAGCAGCAGGCCGTAGCCGGTGTCGCCGGCAGCGAGCGTCTCTTTGGCGTAGACGACCTCGACCGGGAGCACGGCGGCGAAGAAGACGAAGGCGGCCCCCTGGGCGGAGAGGATGCGGCGGAGGACGACCTCATTGCGGATGTAGGCGAGCCCGGCCCGGACCCGGTCGCGCATCCGCCCCGCTTCGGGCTCGGCCTGCGGCATTTCGCCGGCCCTGAAGAGGATCCAGGCGATCGCGTAGAAGGAGACGGCATCGAGCAGCAGCGCCGTTTGGACACCGAGTCCAGCGACGACCAGCCCGGCGAGGGCGGGACCGACCGCGGCGCCGCCGGTGAAGGCGACGTTCAGGAGGGCATTGCCCGCCCGCAGTTCGCCCGTCGGTTCCAGGTCCCTGGCGACGATGGCGCGGGTCAGCGCGCGACCGGCGAGGGCGAGGGCGCCGTCGACGGTCGCCAGCACGATCACCGGCACCAGGGCGAAGTTGCCGGCCAGCAGAGCGAGGCCCCCGAAGGCCGCCGCCTCGCCGCAATAGATGACCGGAAGCGCAAAACGAGGCGGGGGACGCTCGGCATGGGTGACCAAAATCGGCGCAAATAGCGCCGGAAGGAAGCGGGTTCCGAGGAAGAGGGCGGCGGTCGCCAGGGCGCTGTCGGTGCGGTCGAAGACCAGCACCGAGAGGGCGATGATCCCCATCCAGTCGCCGAGCTCGTTGAGCGCGTAGGAGGCTGCGAGCCGCCGGAAGAGGGGCCTGCGCAGGGGGGAAGTGAGGTGAGGTCTAGGCATGTCTGGCCGAGCGTCCTACTGCATTTCTGCACAACTTTTCCTGCAGATGCACAAGTTTTCGCCAACCTGTGCTACAAAGTGACCAGAAATTAAGAGGTTCCACAGTGCAACGCACAACGTTGCGGGCTTCAACGACTACGGAAGGGGCAAGGAACATGGGCTACCGTCACTAAGCTTTCTCAGCAGGTCCTTTGACGAGCGACCTGCACCAGACTTCTAGAAGGGCGCCTCGGATGGGGGCGCCCTTCGCTTTTTTCGGGCTTCCACCTTCCCCGCTGCGCAATTTGCGCGGGCCTGATCGGACAAGAATCTGATTTTGGGCGAATTTGGCCATGCGGCTAAATGCTCTTGCCGATCCCCTGCTCCGGGTCTAACTTTGAAGTTCCCAAATAGCGGAAGCCTCAACCGAATGGCTGCCCGCGCAGGGAAAAGGAGCACGCTCGTGAATTGGTAGGCGGGTTCCTGGCTGTACATCCCAGTCAATCGATTCAGACAAATGGCTCAGTCCCGTCCCACTAGAAAAGCGATTGCTGCGATGGTCGTGGCGATGGTGGCGGTCTGTGCCGGCGCCGTCTGGCGCTCCTCGACCGGCGAGTGGGACCTGCCCCTGTTCTTGATCCTGCTCGGCTTCTCGGTCTTCAGCGACCTGACCGCGATCAGCACCACCTCGAAGGTGAAGATCTCGGGCAGCTTCCTGGCCCTGGTCCTGGCGATGGTCTTCCTCGGCGGCTCCCCGGCGGCGCTGATCGGGGTGCTGACGATCCTCGCGGGCTGGTTCCGCTGGCGCGACGAGGGGCACTACCTGCTCAACAACATCCTCACCTACGCGACCTTCCCCCTGGTCAGCGGGATCGCCTTCCACGAGTTCGTCGAAGCCGCCCAGGTGACCATGGACGAGGCCGGCTTCTACGCCCTGATCTTCGCCGTCTTCCTGCTGGCGCTGGCGATCAACTTCACGATGATCGCCTCCTACTCGTGCTACCTCGACCGCAGCTCCTTCTTCGCCAAGGTGCGGACGGCGCTGATCCCGTTGCTGCCCTCGGAGCTCGCGGCGGCGCTGATGGCGGTCGGCGTCGCCTACCTCTACGTGCAGGTCGGTCTCGCCGGGGTCGCCCTCTTCGGCGTCGTCCTCGTCACCTTCCAGTACCTGCTCGGCGCCCTGCTCGTCTCCCAGCAGCGGGCGGAGGAGCTGGAGCTGCGCAGCAAGCAGCTGGCGAGCTTCCAGGTCGGGATGTTGAGCGCGATGCTGCGCACCCTCGACCTGCGGGACCAGATGACCGCCCGCCACAGCGCCGCGGTGGCGCGCTACTCGCGGGCGATCGCCCAGCGCGCCGGCTACTCGCGCCGCGAGGAGGAGCTGGTCCACATCGCCGCGCTCCTGCACGACATCGGCAAGTTCATCCTCCCCGACCGCATCCTCAAGGCCAACGTGCCGCTGACGGACGAGGACTGGATGCTGATCAAGCGCCATCCGCAGCAGGGCGCCCGCGTCGTCTCCTCGCTCGACGGCTACGGGCCGGTGGCGGAGATCATCCTCGCCCACCACGAGCGGATCGACGGCAAAGGCTATCCGCGCGGCCTCGCCGGGGACGAAATCCCGGAGCTGGCGCGGATCATCTCCGTCGCCGACACCTACGACGTGATGACCGCGCGCGACTCCTACCGGACGCCGATGTCGAGCTACGACGCGATCGTCGAGCTCCGCCGCGTTGCCGGCAAACAGCTCGACGCCCGCTTCGTCGAGATCTTCATCGAGCTGCTCGAGGGCCAGGACGTCTCCTTCCAGCATGGCGAGGCGGCCGACTTCGAGAAGGAGCTGGCGCTGGAGGCGCGGATCGAAGGCACCGCCAGCATCGATGGCGAAAAGAGCCGCTTCGAGGTCGCCGGCGTCAACTGAGCCGGGCGTCGGGTAGCGTTGCCCGCGCATGCGCGCCGTCACCTTCCAAGCGCCCGGGCAGGTGCGGGTCGAGGAGAAGCCCGACCCCGAGATCGCCGCGGCCGACGACGCGCTCGTCCGGGTCGAGGCGACCGGCATCTGCGGCTCCGACCTCCACATCTACCACGGCCGGGTGCCGGTCGAGCAGGGCTTCACGATCGGCCACGAGTTCGTCGGCACCGTGGTCGCGGCGGGGGACGACGTCGAACGGGTCGCCGTCGGCGACCGTGTCCTCGGCACCTTCCACACCGCCTGCGCGACCTGCGCCTCCTGCCTGCGCGGCGACTACCACCGCTGCCGCAGCGGCCGGACCTTCGGCCACGGCGCCCACCTCGGCGACCTGCAGGGCGCCCAGGCGGAGCTCTTGCTGGTGCCGCGGGCGAACGTGGGTCTGCGGCGGGTGCCGGAGGGGATGTCGGCCGACGTCGCCCTCTTCGCCGGCGACGTGATGGGGACCGGCTACCACGCTGTCGCCCACGCCGAGATGCGGGCCGGCGACACCGTCGCGGTGCTGGGCCTGGGGCCGGTCGGCCTCTGCGCCGTGCAGGCGGCGCTGGCCGGCGGCGCGGTCGAGGTCTTCGCGATCGACACGGTGGCCGAACGGCTGGCGATGGCGGAGCGCTTCGGCGCGACGCCGCTGCACCTGACCGAGGCGGAGCCGAAGAAGGCGGTGCGCGCCGCCACCGACGGGCTCGGCGTCGACGTCGTCGTTGACGCGGTCGGGGATCCGGGACCGCTGGCGCTGGCAGTCAGCCTCGCCCGCGACGCCGGCACCGTCTCCGGGATCGGCGCCTACGCCGGCAAGGGCGAGATGCCGCTCGGCCTCGCCTGGCTGAAGGGCCTGCAGCTGCGCCTCGGCCTCGCCAACGTGATCGCCCACGTCGACCGCGTCCTCGCGCTGATGGAGGCCGGCAAGCTCGATCCGGCCCCGCTCGTCACCCACCACATGCCGCTCGACCAGGCCAGCGAGGCCTACGAGGTCTACGACAACCGCGAAGCGCTGAAGATCGTCCTCACGCCTTAGGTGGGCGGGTGAGGGTGGGGGGAGGGGGTCGGGTGTCCCCTCTCCAGACACCCCTCGCTATGGCTCGGGGTTGAGTGTCTGGCGAGGGACACCCGACCCCCTCCTTCTTCCTTCCTCCTTCTCAGCTGTTCTAGTTGACTGGCACAGTTGTGGGGACTAGTGTGTGGGTTGGTGACACACCTTGAGGCCAATCCTTTTGTCCTCGATCCCGACGACGAGCTGCCGGTTGGGCTGCAGCTGAGCTGGCGGTTGCGGGCTTTGATCCGGACCGGGGAGCTGGCGGCGGGGGAGCGGTTGCCGAGCTTCCGGCGGCTGGCC
>DATHFL010000013.1:0-3885 GCA_035318125.1 Solirubrobacterales bacterium
CCATTAGGCGCTTCAGGTGTCGGGTGCAGTCCTCTTCAATGTCTTCCCGGCCCTGCTCGTCCACGTCGTACATGTCCCACGAGAGGATGGTCCGGGGGTCCGCGAGGTTCCCCTTCCGTAACGCCGCCATTAGCTCGGCCGTTCCCCCTTGAACGACAACCCCGGCGATCAGCTGCCGCTCCATCTCGGTCAGGACTTCGGCTTCCTCCCGCGTGTATTCGGGAATTTCCAAAGCCCGGTACCAGTAGACCATCGTGCCGTGCCGTTTCTGCTTCTTGGCGATTTCAACCGAGCCGTCGTTCAGCATCTCAAGCAGGTGGTTGGAGACTTTCTTCAGCTCGATCTCGGTCAATTCCGCGATCTCTGAAGTCGTGTAGGCCGCTTCGTTCAGCAGGATCAGGATTTCGAGCCGAATCCAATGGGAAAGAGCGAATTGGACGGCTTCCTCGATCTTCTTCCGCTGCTTCCTCTCGCGCTTGTTCTTGCGCTTACCTCTATGACGCTCGACGGGTTTGGGAACCATCCCACCCTCCTCCTCGACTAGACGAAACCCGGCTACTCAGTCGCCTTTGAAGCATAGGGATAGGCGCTTCACGGGTACGGTTGGGTACTCAGGAAAAACAGGCGAGTCAGAAATCCCAGGTTGCTTTAACCGTCTTTAGCATTCACCTCTCCTCCCTCTGGCGATCCGCGCTAGTGGGCCGACTTGGGAGAGGGGGTGAGGCTGATGACGATCAAGAAAGTTCCGGCCGTGATGACTGCGGCGATGATCTACAAGGGCCACTGAGCGCCCTTGAAGTTTTCGGGGCCGGTCCTTCTAGGGATGCGTAAGGGGGATCGGTCCCCGCCTCCCAAAACGGAGTGGCCAATTCTGTATAGCCTTACGTCGTTCTTGCGGAAGCCGCTTCTAAGCCCGCGCTAGAGCCAAAATGCGGCTCGGATACTCGGCGGTTCCCCATAGGACTGTCCCCATGCTTCGCATGGCTTTGATCCCGCTTTCGGCTCCGCTGATCGGGGCTCGCGGGCGCTTAGGTCCGAGTCTCGCGCCCTTGCCTCCTCCCCCTGCGGTCTGCAACCTGCAGGGAAACTCTTTACGTGAGGGTGGAAAACGGTGGCGGCCCCCCGTCAGACATTCTCTCGACGGCGCATCGTCTACTCCCTTGACTGAAACGTGACGAGGCGCTTACGTCGGTTAACGCTGCCGTATGTCAGCGATTCGGTCATAACGGATCAGGAATTCCGCCTTCCCCGCATCCGCCCATATGCCGCGCTTCGTTTGGTCGGTTCCTTGAACTTCGATTCGCCCAAGACCTCCCGCATCCGCGATGGTCCCCATCGCGGACTCGCAGCCGCCGTTGCGCCTTCCACTCTGAATCGCGTAGCGCAGTTGCAGGACTCGCGTCATTTGCTGGCAAGCGGCGGCGAAGTCTCCACCGTCGAGATTGGCCGAGAATTCGTTAAGCAGCCTTTCCGCCCGCACTTCCTCAGCCGATCGCGGAAGGGGTAGTGCTTCTTCACGAGCGTAGTCCTCTGCTGAGCATCCAACCAGAATCAGCACCGCCCCAGCCAGCCCAAGCGCCAGCACCGTTTGCCTCCGCGCCCTCCCGATCCGCCACGTCATTGGCGGCGAGACTAACGAGAAGGGCCGCCGAAATCGCAACGCCCGTTGGGATTTGAGGCCGAAATTTTCAGGTGAGCATAAGCCCTGGTCGTGGGCCAGGTACGACCTGGTACTCACAAAGCTTACGGCTCACAAATCAGACTTTGCTGTAACACTCTTTAGCATTCGCACCTCCTCCCTGACGGCTCTGCGTCAGGGCTGAATCGGGAGAGGGGGTGAGGAGCTATGACGATCAAGAAGGAGCCGACCGTCGTCGTCACGCACATGATCTACAAGGGCGCCTAAGAACTCGCCATTTGGGGCCGATTTCCTGAATATCTGGGAGATCAGCCTCCTCAAACAGAGTCGCCGAGTTCTATGGAGGTACGAAGCCGGCTAGCCCAGAATTGGCCGCTGGGAGCGCGGAAATTGGTTTCTTGACGGCATAAGCGGTTATCCGCCGAGATTGAAACGGCGGTTTCAGGAGAGGTCGGGGAGTCCCTCGTAGGCGGTCGAGGCCTCGGCGTGGGTGCGGCGGGGGATGCGGCCGGCGCGGCGGGCGAGGGCGCCGGCCTCGACGGCGCGGCGCAGGGCGGTGGCCATCGCGACGGGGTCCTCGGCGCCGAAGATCGCGCTGGCGGCGAGGACGGCGTCGCAGCCGAGCTCGAGGGCCTGGGCGGCGTCGGAGGCGGTGCCGATGCCGGCGTCGAGGACGACCGGGACCTCGGCGCGCTCGGTGATGATCGCGATGTTGTACGGGTTGCGGATGCCGGCGCCGGAGCCGATCGGCGAGCCGAGCGGCATCACCGCGGCGCAGCCGGCCTCCTCGAGACGGCGGGCGAGGATCGGGTCGTCGTTGGTGTAGGGGAGGACGGTGAAGCCTTCGCCGACCAGCTGTTCGGCGGCGTCGAGGAGCTCGACCGCGTCGGGGTAGAGGGTGCGGTCATCACCGATCACCTCGAGCTTGATCCAGTCGGTCCCGAATGCCTCGCGGGCGAGCTGGGCGGTGCGGACCGCGTCGCGGGCGGTGTAGCAGCCGGCGGTGTTGGGGAGGACGAAGAGGCCGAGGCGGTCGATTACGTCGAGGACCGAGCCCTCGGCCGCGGGGTCGACCCGGCGCAGGGCGACGGTGACGATCTCGGTCCCCGAGGCGACCAGCGCCTCCTCCATCTGCTGCAGCGAGCGGAAGCCGCCGGTGCCGGCGATCAGCCGCGAGGACCACCGGCGGCCGCCAAGCTCCCAGGTCTCGGCGCCGCCCTGGATCGCCGCCAGCACCTCGACCGCCTGCCCCTCGCGCAGCGGCGTCCGCTCCCACTCCCCGCGCGGGACGACCTCGCCGTCGAGGGCGACGGCGACCCCGCGCCCCCCCTCGCCGGCGCCCGACTCGCGCACAGCGGCGGCGAGCGTCGCGCCCTCCGGCAGCTCGCGCGGCTCCCCGTTCAGCTCGATCCTCATCGCGCAGCCTCCAACCCCGCCGGCGTTCGTCCTTTGTTATCCGTACGACGTACAAAGGACGAACGCCGATCGGCGGCGAGAAGATCGGCGATGGTCTCGGCGGCCAGCGGGGCCAGGAGGATGCCGTTGCGGAAGTGGCCGGTGGCGAGGACGAGGCCCTCGATCGCTCCCGGGCCGACGACCGGCAGGTTGTCCGGCGTTCCCGGACGCAGGCCGGCGGTGGCGCCGGCGAACTCCATCTCGGCGACGTCGGGGAGGAGGCGGTAGGCCTCGCGCAGCAGCTCGTGAATTCCGCCGGCGGTGACGGCGGTGTCGAATCCCATCTCTTCGACGGTGGCACCGACGATCAGGCGGCCGTCCGGACGCGGGACCAGATAGACGTGCTCGGAGGAGAGGATGTGGTGGGCGGCCGGTTCCTCGGTACGGCCGCGCAGCTCGACGACCTGGCCTTTGACCGGGCGCACCGATGGGCGCGCCTCCTCTGGAAGCCATTCAGCTGCGCCAGCCCAGGCACCACAAGCAAGCACGACCGTCTCGGCATGGAAGTCGCCGCCCGACTCGGTGAAGGTGTAATACCGCCCTGCGCATCCGCCTCGCGTTTCCACTCGAACCCCGACGATTCGCCCCTGCGCTAGGTTCGACCCGATCACTTCGCAGGCAGGCCGGATCTCGACTCCCTCGCCTGCGCACGCCGCCACCAGCGCCCGCGTCAGCAACCGCGGGTCGACCGCCGCCTCTCCCGCCGCGAAGACGCCGCCGTGGAAGGAGGGCGTCAGGCCCGGCTCCAGCTCGCGGCAGCGGGGCAGCGGCAGCCACTCCGCCTCCAGCTC
>DATHFL010000014.1:0-4457 GCA_035318125.1 Solirubrobacterales bacterium
AAAGCGACTGAGATCTTGTAGAGGAGCACAGCTTATGGCAAAGACCATCGGGATCGACCTCGGCACCACGAACTCGTGCATGTCCGTCCTCGAGGGCGGCGAGCCGACGGTCATCGAGAACGCGGAGGGCGGCCGCACGACCCCGTCCGTCGTCGCCTTCGCCCAGAGCGGTGAGCGGCTGGTCGGCACCGTCGCCAAGCGGCAGGCCGTCACCAACCCCACCAACACCGTCTTCTCGATCAAGCGCTTCATGGGCCGCAAGGAGGCCGAGGTGCGCGAGGAGGAGTCGATCGTGCCGTACAAGGTCGTCAGCGGCCCCAACGGCGACGCGCGCGTGGACGCGGGCGGCAAGCAGTACAGCCCGCCGGAGATCAGCGCGATGATCCTCCAGAAGCTGAAGACGGACGCCGAAGCGAAGCTCGGCGAGACCGTCGACAGCGCCGTGATCACCGTCCCCGCCTACTTCAACGACGACCAGCGGCAGGCGACCAAGGACGCCGGCAAGATCGCCGGCCTCGAGGTCAAGCGGATCATCAACGAGCCGACCGCCGCCTCGCTCGCCTACGGGCTCGACAAAGAGGAGTCCGACCACTCGATCCTCGTCTTCGACCTCGGCGGCGGCACCTTCGACGTCTCGGTGCTGGAAATCGGCGACGGCGTCTTCGAGGTGAAAGCGACCGCCGGCGACAACCACCTCGGCGGCGACAACTGGGACAAAGCGATCGTCGAGTGGCTGGTGGCGGAGTTCAAACGCGACCAGGGCGTCGATCTCTCCCAGGACAAGAACTCGCTGCAGCGCCTCTACGAGGCGGCGGAGAAGGCGAAGATCGAGCTCTCCTCGACGCAGGAGACGCAGATCAACCTGCCCTTCATCACCGCGGTCGAGGGCCAGCCGAAGCACCTCGACCTCAAGCTCACCCGCTCGAAGCTGAACGAGCTGACCGGCGAGTTGCTCGAGCGCGTCGTCGGCCCGGTCAAGCAGGCGCTGAAGGACGCCGACACCGAGGTCGACCACGTCGTCCTGGTCGGCGGCATGACCCGGATGCCGGCGGTCCGCGACAAGGTCAAGGAGCTGACCGGCAAGGACCCGCACCAGGGGGTCAACCCCGACGAGGTGGTCGCGGTCGGCGCCGGCATCCAGGCAGGCGTGCTCGCCGGCGACGTCAAGGACGTGCTGCTGCTCGACGTCACCCCGCTGACCCTGGGGATCGAGACCAAAGGCGGCGTGATGACGAAGCTGATCGAGCGCAACACGACGATCCCGACGAAGAAGTCGGAGGTCTTCTCGACCGCCGACGACAACCAGCCCTCGGTCGAGATCCACGTGCTCCAGGGCGAGCGCGAGATGGCCGGCGGCAACAAGAGCCTGGGCAAATTCCAGCTCACCGGGATCCCCCCGGCGCCGCGCGGCATCCCGCAGATCGAGGTCACCTTCGACATCGACGCCAACGGGATCATCCACGTCACCGCCCAGGACAAGGGCACCGGCAAAGAGCAGAAGATCGAGATCAAATCCGGCTCCGGGCTCTCCGACGAGGAGATCCAGCAGATGGTCTCCGACGCCGAGTCGCACGCCGAGGAGGACCGCAAACAGCGCGAGCTGGCGGAGACGCGGAACCTCGCCGAGAACGCCGCCTACCAGGCCGAGAAAGCCATCGACGAGGCCGGCGACAAAGTCGACGACGACGCCAAGGAGGACGTGCGGAGCGCGGTCAAAGAGGTGCGCGACGCGCTCGACTCGGGCTCGAAAGAGGAGCTGGACTCGAAGGTCGAGGCGCTGAACACGGCGATGACCAAAGTCTCCGAGCAGATCTACGCGGCGGCTTCGGCCGAAGCGGCTGAGAGCGAGGGGTCTGAGAACGGGGCTTCTTCAGCTGACGAGGAGGAGGTCGTGGATGCCGAGGTTGTTGATGAGGACGGGAAATGAGTCTGCCCTCCGACGGCCGAGGGACTGAGGAGCGCCGGCCCGCGGGTCCTGTCTCCGACAGTCCCTCCCCGCCCGGTGGCGGGGACGGCCTATCGTCGCCACCCGCGGGAGATGCCGATCAGGTCGAGCAGGACTTCGATGCGCTGCTGGCTGACGCCCATAAGGAGAGGGACGAGTACCTCGAACTAGCGAAGAGGACTAAGGCTGACTTCGAGAATTTCCGGAAGCGGATGAGCCAGGAAGTTCAGGCCGCGGGAACGAGAAGCAAAGCCGCGTTGGTTGGCGAGCTTGTCCATGTCGTCGACAACCTCGAAAGGGCGCTGGAGGCTGCCGAGACCGACAATCCACTCGCGCAAGGGGTCCAGCTCACCTATCGAGATCTCTGCATGGCACTCGACAACCACGGCGTCGAGGTCTTCGATCCCGTTGGGGAGAAGTTCGATCCGACTTGGCACGAGGCGCTGACCACCAAGCCGGCAGAGGATTCGGAGCCCGGCACTGTCATCGAAACGATGCAGAAGGGCTATCGCTTGGGCGATCAGCTGATTCGCCCTGCGCGAGTGATCGTGAGCGAATAAGGAGACCGTGGCGGACGAGCTCTACAAGGCGCTGGGGGTCTCGAAGAAGGCCTCCGACGAGGAGATCAAGAAGGCGTACCGGAAGCTGGCCCGGAAATACCACCCTGACCGCAACCCGGACGACAAGGAGGCGGAGGAGAAGTTCAAGGAGATCTCCGCCGCCTACGACGTCCTCGGCGATCCCGAGAAGCGCAAGGAGTACGACGAGGGCAGCGTCTTCGCCGGCTTCGGCAGCGGCGGCCAGGCCCCGTTCGGGACCGGGCCCGGCGGCTTCGGCGGCTTCGACTTCGGCGACATCCTCGGCGGGGTCGGCTCGGTCTTCAACCGCGGCGGCGGCCGCCGCGCCCAGTCGCAGCAGGTGCGCGGGCGAGACCTCGAGACCGAGGTCTCCCTGAGCTTCGACCAGGCGATCGAGGGCACCCAGATCAGCGTCACCGTGCCGAAGCAGAGCCGCTGCCAGACCTGCAAGGGCAGCGGCGCCAAACCCGGCACCGCGCCGACCACCTGCCCGCGCTGCGAAGGCCGCGGCGTCGAGGCGCAGGGCCAGGGCTTCTTCTCGATCAGCCAGCCCTGCTCGCTCTGCGGCGGCGCCGGCCAGATCGTCGAGGACCCCTGCCCGACCTGCGGCGGCTCCGGCCTCACCCAGCAGAGCAAGCGCTACAAGGTCAACATCCCGCCGGGGGTCAAGGACGGCACCCGCATCCGGCTCGCCGGCAAGGGCGAGGACGGTCCCCGCGGCGGCCCGCCCGGCGACCTCTACGTGACCACCCGCGTCGCCTCCTCCCCGGTCTTCGAACGGCTCGGCGACGGCAACCTACAGGTGACGGTGCCGATCACCGTGCCCGAGGCGCTGCAGGGCGGGACGATCGAGGTGCCGACGCTGGAGGGGACGAAGAGGATCAAGGTCGCCCCCGGGACCAGGCACGGGACGATCCAGCGGCTGCGCGGCGAGGGCGCGCCGAAGGGCAAAGGAAAGCCGCGCGGCGACATCCGCTACCGACTCGAGATCGCGGTGCCGGAGGAGCTCAGCGAGGAGCAGCGCGAGGCGGTCGAGAAGCTGGCCGAGACGCTCAACGGCGGCGACCCGCGGGCGGAGCTGCTGCGAAAGGCGGCGCGCTGATGGCCACCTACCGCCGCCACGTGAAGGCGACCTTCGACGAGGAGCAGGGCGTGTTCATGATCTCGGTCGCCGCCGAACTGGCGGAGATGCACCCGCAGACGCTGCGGACCTACGAGCAGCGGGGGCTGATCGCGCCGAAGCGCTCGCCGAAGAACACCCGCCTCTACTCCCAGCGCGACGTCGAGCGGCTGCGGCGGATCCAGCAGATGACCGAAGAGGGGCTGAACCTCGCCGGCGTGGAAACGGTGCTGGCGCTGGAAGCCCAGGTGCAGAAGCTGCGGGCCGAAGGCGAGCGGCTGCGCCGGCGGATCGCGGAACTGGAAGGCAAGCGCGAGAACGGAGAGCGGAGCTGATGCAGGCGGATCGATTCACGGTCAAATCGCAGGAAGCGGTGGCGGCGGCGCAGGAGCTGGCGCGGACCCGGCGCAACCCCGAGATCGCGCCCGCGCACCTGCTGGTCGCCCTGCTCGAACAGCCCGACGGGCTCGTCGTCCCGATCCTGCAGAAGCTCGGCGCCGACACCGCCGCGGTCGCCGCCCGCGCCAACGAGGCGCTGGCGGCGCTGGCGAAGCTGGGCGGCGAGGGCGAGGAGCCGCGGATGTCCTCGAACCTGGCGACGGTCCTGCGCAAGGCCGAGACCGAGATGGCGAAGCTCGGCGACGAGTACATCTCGACCGAGCACCTGCTGCTGGCGCTGACCGACTCCCCGGTCGCCGACGTCCTCCCCGGCCGCGACGCGCTGGAGCAGGCGATCGGCGAGGTCCGCGGCCCCCACAAGGTGACCTCGCCGAACCCCGAGGACACCGTCCAGGCGCTGGAGAAATACGGCCGC
>DATHFL010000015.1:0-4300 GCA_035318125.1 Solirubrobacterales bacterium
TCGAGCACGGACCCGGCAAGGCGACGTTCGAGGGGCGTTGAGCCGAGCCGCTACCCTGCCCGGTCGCATGGCGAAGGAAGAGAAAATTGAGATGGAGGGCGAGATCACCGAGGCGCTGCCCAACACGATGTTCCTCGTCAAGTTGGACAACGACCACGAGGTCCTCGGCCACATCTCGGGCAAGATGCGCCGCCACTACATCCGCATCCTTCCCGGCGACCGCGTGAAGATCGAGCTTTCGCCGTATGACCTCGACAGAGGTCGAATTACCTACCGCTACAAATAGCCCGCTGGCGGCGTCCTCGGTCGCTCGCGTGCGGAGCACGCCACGCTCCCTGCGTCCTTGCCAGCGAACTATTTGAAGCGGTAGGTCAACCCTGGATCCGCTAACTCCGCTACCAGCGCCGACCAGGCGAAGTCTTTGGCGCCCAGTCCTTTGCCGTTGCGGGGGTCGTAGTACTCGCGCAGGCCTTCGCGGGCGACGGCGCCGACGATGCCGTCGGCCAGCTGCCGCGCCTGCGCCTCGTAGCCGAGGCGGCGCAGACCGAGCCAGACCAGCCAGGCCGAGTTGACCCAGGTCGGGCCGCGCCAGTAGCGGCGGATCGGACCGCGGCCGCCGCCGGGTTCGTAGCCGCGCTCGCCGACCGCGACCGAGGGCGGGGCGACCGCGGTCCAGAACTCGCCCGCGTTCAGCAGGTGCTCCTCGACCAGACGCCGGCCGATCTGCTCCGGCAGGTCGGGCAGCGCCAGCGGCGCCAGCGCCGCCCAGGTGACCACGTCGGGCCGCGCCCCGCCCGGCTGCGCCTCGTCGAGGAAGAGGCCGCGGCGCTCGTCCCAGAGCCGCTCGACCAGCGCCGGCGTCGCCGAGGGCCGCCCTGCCGCCTGCAGCGAGAGCGACCAGAGCGTGTTGACGAGGGCTTCGCAGAGGACCGGGCCGCCGGCGTCGCGGATGCGGCGGGCGTCCCAGCCGAGGCGGCGGTTGCGGTGGACCAGCAGCGGGAAGCCGATCCGCCCGTTCGCGCGCCGGCCCCAGACCGGTTCGAACTTCGGCGAGGCGTCGAGCCCCGACTCGTCGGGCTGGACGATCCAGAGCAGGCCGTCGCCCTCGAGGTCGCGGTTGGCGGCGAGCCAGTCGAGGTGCGCCCCGATCCGCGGCTCCTCGGCGGGGTCGCCGACGGCGATCCGCCAGGCCCAGGCCAGCAGCGGCGGCTGGATCGTCTCGGTCTGGAACGCCCTCCGCGAGGTGACGTTGTAGAAGAGCAGCCGCAGCAGCGAGACGTGGCTGCGCCAGAAGATCGTGTGGCCGACGAAGCCGTCGGGGCGCTGGGCGGCGAGCAGGCTCTCCAGCTCGGCGCGGGCGCGGGCGGGCTCGAAGCGGCGCCAGACGATCGCCGCGAAGCAGGAGTCCCAGTACCACTGCCAGGGATAGCGGTGCGGGCTCGGCGCGGTGTAGCTGAACTCGAGCTCGCCGTGGCGGCCGACGACCCAGTTCTGCCGCAGCACCCGCTCGGCCTCGGCGAGGGCCGCCGCCCGCTCAGACATTGGTGCGGCGCATCTCGCGCAGGGCGAGCGCCCCGAGCGCCGCCAGCAGTCCCGCCAGGGCAAGCAGCCCGGGCCAGGTGTCGGCCCAGGTGACGCCGCCGACGAAGCCCTGCCGCGCCGCTTCCACCACCTGGGTCAGCGGGTTGATCCGCGCCACCGTCTCGAGCCAGGGCTGCAGCAGCTCCAGCGGCGCGTAGGCGGGGGTGAGCAGGACCAGTGCCATCATTCCGGCCTGCATCAGCGGCGCCGCCGCCTGGCTCTTGAACCGCAGCGCCAGCATCGAGCCCCAGCAGGCGGCGACCGCGGCGGTCGCGGCGACCATCAGGTAGCAGACCAGGAGCCCGTCGACCCCGGGCCACTGGACGCCGATCAGGAAGCCGATCGCGAGGACGAAGGTCGCCGGGACCAGCGAGCGGGCGCTGGCGGCGAGGACGTTGCCGGCGAGCAGGACCCAGCGCGGGGCGGGGGAGACGAGCAGGCGGTCGACCCAGCCCCCTTCGTAGTCGCGGGCGAGGTTGACGCCGGCGGCGGCGCCGGTGAAGCCGGCCCCCTGCAGCATGCTGACCGGGACGATGAAGCTCTCGTACGAGCCGGTGTCGAAGCCGCTGAGGCCGGTGAGGGCGCCGAAGACGCCGTTGAGGCCGAGGAAGAAGATCGTCGGCGCCAGCACTCCGGGGATCGCCGCGCCGGGCACCCGGACCAGCTCGTTCTTCGCCCGCGCGATCAGCGCCGCGATCGTCGCCAGGTTGGTCCGCCAGGCCGGCAGCGCCGCTTCCATCAGCCCACCCGCAGCCGGTGTCGGAGGGCGCGGGCGCTGAGGACGAGCCCGAGCAGGACGATCCCGGCGATCGCCGCCACCGCCTCCAGCGTCTGGGTGGCGTCGATCCCGGCGACGATCGGCCCCCGCACCCCTTCGACGATGAAGCTGAAGGGGTTGTATTCGGCGATCGTCTTCGCCGGCTCGATCATCAGCTCCTGGGGGAAGAAGGCCGAGGAGAGGAAGAGGACGACGAGGACCAGCGGGAAGAGGCCCTGGACGACGCTGGCGCTGCCGGTCCGCAGGGCGATCGCCGCGCCGATGCCGCCGACCGCCAGCGCCGAGGCGGTGATCAGCGCCGTCGCCAGCAGGGCGCCGGGGACGCCGCCCTCGACGTGGGCGCCGAAGATCAGCCCGATCGCCAGGAACCAGAGCGCCGCGAACAGCCCCAGCGCTGCCGTCCCCGCCAGTCGCCCGAGCACGATCGCGAAGCGGGGGATCGGCGCCGCGAAGAGGCGGTCGGTGAAGCCCATCTCGATGTCGACCGCGAAGGCGATGCCGCCGCTGTTGCCGGCCAGCATCATCGACTGCATCATCGCCCCGGCGAGCATGAACTGGAGGAAGCTTTCGACCGGGGGGAAGCCGGGCAGTTCGATCCCGGCGCCGGCGCCGCCGGTCTGGATCGCCAGCAGCAGGGTGGGGAAGACGACGATCGGCGAGATCAGCTGCGGTCGGCGGAAGGTCTGGCGGATCGAGCGCGCCCCCAGCGCCCGCACCACCCGCGCGCTGGTCGCCAGGTTGCTCACGCCGGCGCCGTCTCCTCGGCGTCCTTCCGTTCTTCCTCCTCGCGTTCGAGGTGATGGCCGGTCTTGGCGACGAAGACGTCGTCGAGGGTGGGGCGGACCAGCTCCAGTGACTCGACAACCACCCCGGCCTCGTCGAGCGCGCGGACGACGCGGGGAATGTCGGCGGCACCGTTGGCGACTTCGAGGAGGACCCGTTTGCCGTCCTTCGGCGGCAGCAGCTTGCCGAGCTCCCGGCAGACGCGCTCGGCCTCCGGCACCGCGCCTTCGGCGATCAAGAGCTCGACGTGCGGGTTGCCGATTTCCCCCTTCAGCGACTCCGGGGTGCCCTCGGCGACGATCCGGCCGCGGTCGATGATGCCGACGTTGTCGGCGAGCTGGTCAGCCTCCTCCAGGTACTGGGTGGTGAGGAAGACGGTGGTGCCGTCGTCGTTCAGCGCCCGCACCTCCTCCCAGATGGTTTTGCGGCTGACCGGGTCGAGGCCGGTGGTCGGCTCGTCGAGGAAGAGGACGCTCGGTTCGTGGACCAGGGCGGCGGCGAGGTCGAGCCGCCGTTTCATCCCGCCCGAGTAGGTGCCGACGCGGCGGTCGGCGGCGTCGGTGAGGCCGACCCGCTCCAGCAGCGCGTCGGCCCGCTCGCGCCCGGCGGCGGTCGGCAGCCCCTGCAGCGTCGCCTGCAGCCGGATCAGCTCGCGGCCGGTCATCAGCGGGTCCAGCGCCGCTTCCTGCAGCGCCACCCCGATCGAGCTCCGCACCTCGCGCGCGTTGTCGACCACGTCGAAGCCGGCGACGCTGGCCCGGCCGCCGGTCGGCAGCAGCAGCGTCGTCAGCATCCGCACCGTCGTCGTCTTGCCGGCGCCGTTGGGGCCGAGGAAGGCGTAGATCTCGCCCTCGTCGACCGCGAGGTCGATCCCCTGCACGGCGAGCACCTCGCCGAAGGCGCGCTCCAGCCCCTCGACGACGATCGCCGGCACGCTCAGGCCCCCGAGGGCTCGCCCTGCGCCAGCGGCGGCACCGCCTCGACCCAGCGGCGGCCGTTGGCGCGCTCCAGCGCCTCGGCGGCGTCAAGCAATAGCTCGTCACGCCCCCAGGCGCCCTGCAGCTGCAGGGCGATCGGCAGCCCGTCCTCGGAGCCGACCGGGACGCTGATTGCGGGGATGCCGGTGAGGTTGGCGAGGGCGCCGCCGCGGACGTTGGC
>DATHFL010000016.1:0-4854 GCA_035318125.1 Solirubrobacterales bacterium
CGGTGCCAACAGCGAATCCCGCACGGCAAGCGGTTTTGCGCCGTCGCGCGTACCGCCGCCGAACCTCGATTCGCGGGGATATTCGGCGATTGTCGGGGTGTTCAGGCAGAAATGCGGATTTCTGCCTGATCGGGCCTACCCCCGGTTTAAGAAGAGTCGGAGCCACCCATTCGTACGAGGATTCTCAAAGTCCCTCAATGTGCAGCGTCATGCGCGCTGATCGGGTAAGGGTTGCAGGGATGCCAGCGCTGAATCGCCACTCCTACCTCTTGTCCTTGCTCGTTGCGGGCCTGACTGCCTTTGCCTCGGTGGGCTGTGGCCTGGATGAGGAGGCGCAGGCCCCAACCGCGCGCTCGCCGCTTTCGATCGACGGTCTCTACCCAAGCTTCGATCTGGCCAAGAACCGCTACGTCTCGCGTTGCGGCCGAGGCGCCGCGCCGATCCATGCCGAGGCAGACGACGGCGTTGAGGTCGAGGTCGGCTCCGGCCCGCCCGAGACGGGCGCGATCAGCATCGAGCCCGGTGTGGCTCCCGGCGAGGACTTCGAGATCGCGGTCGTCGACGGCCAGCGCCGCCGTGCCTACCAGGTGCGCTGTCTGCCCGCGGACTTCCCGGCCTGGCGATTCGAGCGCCTGGGAGAGATCAGGCCCGGTCTTTTCGTGGTCAGCTTCAGGGCGTCCCGAAAGGAGCGCCCGTGGGTGATCGTCTTCGATCACCAAGGCGTTCCGCGCTGGTGGTACAGCCCGGACACGCGAGCATCCGGAGCACAGATCCTCAGCGACGGCACCATCTCTTGGGCCAGGTCGTTTGGCGACGGCTATGGGCTGGACCCGCGGATGGCGCACGAGATCCGTTCGCTCTCAGGCGATCTGCTGCGGCGCGTCAGGACGCGGGGGCCGATCATCGACGGCCATGAGCTCCGCGAGCTCGCTTCCGGCAACTTCCTGGTCGGCTCCTACGTTCCAGAAACGGCCGACCTGCGGCGCTTCTGCGCCCGGCCCCCCAGAGAACGATGCGGTCCCGCTCAGGCTGCGGTCGTCTCCGCCGAGGTCCAGGAACTCGACCCGCAAGGGCGTCTGCTGTGGCACTGGAACTCGCGTGGGAAGATCGGGCTGCAGGAGACCGGGCGGTGGTGGCGCAACGTGCTGAGCAATCCGCGGCGGCGGCTGGGACGCGCCGCATACGACCCGGTCCACATCAACTCGATCGAGCCGCGCGGGGCGGACGAGCTGGTGATCTCGACCCGCCATACCGATGCGATCTACGGGATTCGGCGCTCCAGCGGCGAGATCGCCTGGAAGCTTGGCGGCACCCAGACGGCCGACTCGCTGCGAATCGTCGGCGATCCCGCCAGGAAGCTGTTCGGTGGCCAGCACGACGCCCGCATCGCCGCCGACGGCATCCTCAGCGTCTACGACAATGGCAAGGATCGGCCGCGCCGCCCCCGGGTCGCCTTCTACCGCCTCGAACCCGAACGGGGCCGTGCGCGCTACCTCGCCCAGCTCAACGATCCGGCGGTGCGCAGCAGCCATTGCTGCGGCTCGGCGCGACAGCTCGAGGACGGCGGCTGGCTGGTGAGTTGGGGTGACAACCCGCTCGTCACCGCGTTCCAAGCGGACGGAGGGATCGCCTTTCGCTTGAGGCTCCCCGTCTCCACCTACCGCACCGTTCCCGTTCCGCTCGACGCGGTCACGCCGGCACAGCTTGATCGCGGGCTGGAGGCGATGGAGCGTTCGCTCGCGGGGCGCCGCAATCAGTAGATCACTGATCGTTTTCCGCCGACTCGGTAGCGCTCAGGATCGCAAGCTGGATGATCCGTCGTCAGCAGCCCGACGACCGTGCCGTGCTCGTCATGGACCAGGCCGAGGTGGAGCCGCTGCTCGCGTATTCGCGGATGATCGGTTCGAAGTCGACGCGGTTGTAGGTGACCAGGGCTCGGTCTTGCTGCTGAGCCACCTCGAAGAGGTCGGGGTCCCTCAGGCCTCGGAGGCTTGGGTCGTCCGTGGCGGCCGTGACGTCGTGGCCGCGGTCCCGGAGCCGTTCCGCAACCTTGCCGCTGATCTGCTCGTCGAGGAGGAGCTTCACGCCGAGGCGGCCTGTTCGCGCCTTCCAGGCTGCTTCGGCTTCATCGGCGTCTTCGGTGTTGAGGGTGATCCTACGGTCGATCTCGTCGGGGAAGGCGCGTAGCAGCGGACGGCGGTCCGCACTTGGGTCCGCCACGGACACCGGTTGACCCCGCCGCGCCGATTTGCAGCGGTTCTACGAGGGGTGGATGACCGGATTCGAACCGGCGACCGCCTGGACCACAACCAGGAGCTCTACCAGCTGAGCTACATCCACCGCGCCGCTGACAAATCTAGCGGGTGCAGCGGGGTTTTAGGCGGCGAGCTCGACGGGGGCGTTGGGCTGGGCGGCTGGCGCGGGGCCGCGCGAGAAGTCGATCTCGTCGTCGACGGGGCCGTGCTTGAGCAGGCGGATGTCCCGGGCGTAGTTCTGGTGCAGGGTCCAGGGCTGCTTCGACCCCTGCTTCGGCAGCTGGTCCAGCGAGCGCAGGACGTAGCCCGATTTGAGGTCGATGAAGGGATTGATCTCCACCGCCGGGCCGGGCGCTCGCGGGGTCGCGACCCTGTAGCCGTGGGCGTCCATGTGGTTGAGCAGGCGGCAGAGGTACTGCGAGGTGAGGTCGCACTTGAGGGTGAAGGAGGCGTTGGTGTAGCCGAGCGCGAGCGCCAGGTTGGGGACGCCGCCGAACATCATGCCCTTGTAGCCGACCAGGTCCGAGAACTCCCTGCGCTCGCCGTCGACCCTGACCTCGATCCCTCCCATCACGAGCAGGTTGAGGCCGGTCGCGGTGACGATGATGTCGGCCTCGAGCTCGCGCCCCGAGCTCAGCTCGATCCCCTTCTCGGTGAAGGTCTCGATCGTGTCGGTGACGATCGAGGCTCGCCCGGAGCCCAGCGCCTCGAAGAGGTCGCCGCCGGGGACGAGGCAGACGCGCTCGTCCCAGGGGTTGTACCGCGGTTCGAAGTCGCGGTCGACGTCGTAGCCGGCCGGCAGCTGGCGCTCCACCCCGCGCCGGATCAGCTTGCGGGTGAAGCGCGGCGCCCGGCGCGAGAGCTGGTAGAAGGCCATCTGGAGGAGGACGTTCTTCCAGCGGACGATCGCGTAGACGGCCTTCTCGGGGAGCACCCGGCGCAGCCCCTTGGCGATCGGGTCCTGGCCGGGCAGGGTGACGACGTAGCCGGGCGAGCGCTGCAGCATCGTGATGTGCTCGGTCTCCGCGGCCATCGCCGGGATCAGCGTCACCGCGGTGGCGCCGCTGCCGATCACGACCACGCGCTTGCCGCGGTAGTCGAGATCCTCGGGCCAGTGCTGCGGGTGGACGATCTCCCCCTGGAAGCGCTCGCGGCCGGGAAACTCAGGGGTGAAGCCCTCGTCGTAGCGGTAGTAGCCGGTGCAGCCGTAGAAGAAGTCGCAGGTCAGCTCGACCGTCTCCCCCCCGCGCTCGGCGCGCACGGTCCACAGCGACTCCTCGCTCGACCACTCGGCGGAGACGACCCTGTGGCCGAAGCGGATGTGGTCCTCGATCCGGTACTCGCGCGCGGTCTCGTTGATGTAGGCGCGGATCTTCTCGCCGGCGGCGATCGAGTCCTGGTCGCGCCACGGCTTGAACGAGTAGCCGAGGGTGAACATGTCGGAGTCCGAGCGGATGCCGGGATAGCGGAAGAGATCCCAGGTGCCGCCGATCGCCTCGCGGGACTCGAGGATCGCGTAGCTCTTCTGCGGGCAGTTGCGCTGCAGGTGCGCCGCGGCGCCGATGCCGGAAAGGCCGGCGCCGACGATCAGGACGTTGACGTGCTCACGGGGCTCGGGGCTCACTGCATCCTCCTGGCGATCGCTCACGGTCCCCACCTTATCAACACCGCGTCGATTGAGTCAACGACTTGTCGATTTTCTCGACGCCATGTATCGTGAGGCACGTGCCTACCGCTTCCCAAGCCAAACCCGCCCCCAACGGCCGCGGCCGCCGCGGCTCCCGCGCCAGCGGCGACGACCGCGAGCGGGCGATCCTCGAGACCGCCGAGCGGCTGCTGGAGGAGCGGCCGCTGAGGGAGATCTCGGTCGACGACCTCGCCAGGGGTGCCGGCATCTCCCGCCCCAGCTTCTACTTCTACTTCCCCTCCAAGGACGCGGTCGTGCTGACGATCATCGACCGCCTCGTCGCCGCCGCCGCGGGCAGCCGCGAGCAGGCGCTGCGAACGCTGGCCGAAGGCGAACCGCGGGCGGGGCTGCGCCAGGGCCTCGAGGACCTCTACGCCGCCTTCCGCTCGCGCCGGGCCGTGGTCCTGGCGGCGGCCGAACTTCGCACCGCCAACGACGAGGCCCGCGAGCTCTGGACCGAGGTGATGGAGGGCTGGGTCGCCGACG
Organism: Solirubrobacterales bacterium; assembly: GCA_035318125.1. Classification (GTDB taxonomy): domain Bacteria; phylum Actinomycetota; class Thermoleophilia; order Solirubrobacterales; family 70-9; genus VAYN01. The sequence goes on from DATHFL010000016.1 coordinate 4,429, forward strand.
TCACCGCCGTGATCGAGTCCGAGCGCGCCCGCGGCGCCGCGCCCCCCGGCCAGCCAGCCCGCGACCTCGCGATCGCCCTCGTGCAGATGAACGAGCGGGTGCAGTACGCGACCTTCGCCGACGAGTCCCCCTCGCTGGAGGACGACCGCGTCCTCGACGTCCTCGTGGACATCTGGCTGCGGGCAATCTACGGCGCCGCCGAGCCGGGATAGCCGGGCCGTTTTCCCCTCGCCGGCGCGGGTACTTCCCAACCAGCGCACCGGCCCGGATCCAGCGGCTTTTCACCGGACTCGATCCGGTTCCCGCTCGGATGAGACGACCAACCGCGACGGCGGCGAGGCGTCCGGGTCGGTGCCTTACCGTGCCGAGAATGGCGAGAAGACGACGAGGAGACCACAGCGGTGTGACTTTTGGTCGCTATACGCC
>DATHFL010000017.1:0-3768 GCA_035318125.1 Solirubrobacterales bacterium
GCCCGAAGTCCCACAGCTCGACCCCGTGCTCGCGGGCGACCTCCTCCGGCACCGATTCCCAGATCTCGCGCCAGAAGTGGCGCTCGGCGCGGTCGAGGGCGCGCGGGTCGTAACCGACGCCGTTCTTCGTTTCGAAAGCCGCCACCAGGGGGCAGCATAGGGTCACGGTGATGAGCGAGCGGAAAGGTTCCGTCCCAGCCCCCGAGGACCAGGTGATCGTCCTCTTCGGGGCGACCGGCGACCTCGCCAGGCGCAAGCTGCTGCCGGGGATGTTCCACCTCGCCCAGGTGGGGCTGATGCCACCGCGCTTCCGGATCGTCGGCGCCGCCCGCAAGGGAATTGGGGTCGAGGAGTTCCGGGAACTCGCCGGCGAGTCGGTCGTCGGCTCCAGCCGGCAATCGGGCGACGCCGAGACCTGGGAGCGGTTCGCCGAGTCGCTGCGCTTCGCCAGCGTGGGGGAGGGGTTCGACGCCTTGGAGCGGGAGATCGCCGCGGCGCGCGAGGAGCTCGGCCCCGAGGCGGGCCTGCTCTTCTACCTCTCGCTGCCGCTTCGGCCGGCCGACGTCGTCCGCGGCCAGTACGCCGGCTACCGGGAGGAGGAGGGCGTCGCCCCCGATTCCGACACCGAGACCTTCGTCGCCGTCAAGGCCTTCGTTGACAACTGGCGCTGGGAGGGCGTGCCCTTCTACCTGCGCTCGGGCAAGCGGATGGCCGAGAGCCGCCACCTGCTGACGATCGCCTACAGCCAGCCGCCGCGGCGGATGTTCCCGCTCGACTGCGACCAGATCGTCGAGTCCTTCGGCCACGACCACCTCACCCTCGAGCTCGGCGAGCCCGGCAGCATCTCCGCCTCCTTCCTCGCCAAGGTGCCGGGGTCGGGGATCGAGCTCGGCGAGGCGCACATGCACTTCAGCTACGCCGACACCTTCGGCGGCCAGGAGGAGGCGCTCGACCCCTACGAGCGCCTGATCCACGACGTGATGGTCGGCGACCGCACCTTCTTCAGCAGCTCCGAGGCGATCGAGCGGCTGTGGGAGATCTCCGAGCCCTTGCTGGCCGACCCGCCGCCGGCGATCCCCTACGAGCCCGGGTCCTGGGGGCCGCGGGAGGCGGACGATCTGATCGCGCCGCGCCGCTGGCACCTGCCGAGCGAGCACGTCTGAGGCGACCGCCGGGGAGAACGGAAAAGGGCCCCGAACGGGGCCCTTTGTTTCCGAAGGACGTACCACCAGAGAGCGCTAAGTCGCTGGCTCGTCGGTCCTCAAGTTTTATGAAGTACGCCCCCTATAAACACCGGAGGGTCAGGAAAGTTGCATCAGTTGCATCGACACTTGCAACGAATCCTTTAACCCTCGGCCGATCGCCCGTCGGCCCCAGCTTCGCCGCTGCTAGATTCAGGCCTCCGGGGCGTATAGCTCAGTTGGGAGAGCGCCAGCTCGACAAGCTGGAGGTCACTGGTTCGAGCCCAGTTACGCCCACTAAATCTCTCTCCGTAGCGGCTGGTGACGTACTTCTCGTGTGACGGCCCTGGGTCGCAGCAGTCGTCCGACACTAGACTCGCGGCATGGGTCGAAGAGCAACGATCGCGGTGCTCTTGGGCGCGGGGGCTGCACTCGTGTTCTCGATTTGGGGCTGCGGATCGTCCACCAGCGCCGCAGAACCGTCTGTTTCGATCACCGGCCTCTATCCGGACTTCAACCCCGCTGAAGGTCGCTACGTCTCGCGGTGCGGCCGCGACGGCCATCCGCTCCAAGTCGTCGCCAGAAACGGCACGGAGGTCGCGGTCGGCTCCGCGGCACCCGCAGCGGGCACTTTCACGATCGACCGCCCCGTCCCGGCCGGCGACGACTTCGAGATCACGGCCATCCGGGGCGCCAGGCGGGACACCTTCCAGGTGCGATGCCTCCCGGCGGACTTTCCCCAGTGGCGCTTTCAGAAGCTGCGCCCGATCCAACCCGGCCTCTTCGTGGTCAGCTTCAGGGCCTCCCCGAAGATCCGCCCGTGGATCATCGTCTTCGATCATCAAGGGGTTCCGCGCTGGTGGTACAGCCCGCCTACGAGTGCGCTTTGGGCGCAGATCCTCCGCGATGGCAACGTCGCTTGGGCACGGTCGTTTGGCGATGGATACGGCCTGGACCCGCGCATGGCCCACGAGGTCCGCTCGGTCTCCGGCGAGCTGCTTCGGGTTGTGAAGACCAAGGGGGAGATCATCGACGGCCACGAGTTCCGTGAACTTGGCAACGGCAACGTCCTCGTCGACACCTATGCCCCCGGCAACAAGGTGAACCTGAAACGCTTTGGCGGTCCCAGCAGCGCTTCGGCGGTCTTCGCGGAAATCCAGGAATTGAATCCGAAAGGACGGGTTGCCTGGCGCTGGAACTCGCGCGGGAAGATCGGCCTGGCAGAGTCGGGGCGCTGGTGGCGAAACATCTTGAGCAACGGCCGAACCAGCGCCCGCGGAGTCAGAACCTTCGATCCCGTTCACATCAACTCGATCGATTTGCACGGTCCCGACGAAGTTGTGATCTCGGCTCGCCACACCGATGCGATCTACGGGATCGAGCGCTCGACCGGCGGCATACGGTGGAAGCTGGGCGGCACCGAGACGCCCGATTCCCTGCGGATCGTCGGCGACCCCGCCGTCAAAGACTTCGGGGGCCAGCACGATGCCCGCATCGGCCCGAATGGGGTCCTCAGCATCTATGACAACGGCAAGGATCGACCACGGCGACCCAGGGTGGTCTTCTATCGCCTCGACCTCGACCAGGGCACGGCCACCTATCTCGGGCAGCTGAATGAACCGGGAATCACGAGGAGCCATTGCTGCGGCTCGGCGCGGCCACTTCCCGGAGGCGGCTGGCTCGTGAGCTGGGGGGCAAACCCACTGGTAACCGCCTTTGACGCCAGCGGACGGACTGCGTTCCGCTTAGAGCCTGCGGCCTCCACTTTCCGAGCGGTTCCGGTTCCCGTCGGCGCGACGACCGTCGCTGCACTCGATCGGGGCTTGGAGGCGATGGAGCGAGGTCGCTGAGCCTCGCGTACTTCAATCGCCTCCGGAAGTCGGGGTTCGACAGACCTCCGCCTAGCTCCACTAAGCGGCTGCGGGGAAGCGGGTTTGGCAGCTGCTCGCCGCCAGTCGCGCCTTCGGGTGCTGGTTCACGGCGCGTACGGCGATCCGCAGCCGGCAGGTGGTCTGGCTGGTGCTGGTGCTGCCGCGGGCGATCGCATGGCAGTCGATTCGTCGTTCGCCGAGCCGCTCGCATCCACTGAGAGAGACGCTGCTCACCTTGGGATTTCGTCGCGCGAACTCGCGGGCGACGGGCCGCGCCGCCTGGCGGGCGGCGGTCATGGTGAGCCGGTACGGAGGATCAGTCGATCCGTCGCCTCCCGAGCCTTCTCCGTAGGAGCACGGGCAGGGAAGGTCCTCGCAGGCGATCCCGTCGCCGTCGCCGTCCAGGCGATACGGATCTCCCGGCAAGAGGTATTCCTGCGCTTCGGCCTGGTTGGCGAAGTCGGCACAGTCGTAGTCGGTCGCCGCTGCTGCCGAGGTCGGGAGAAGGAAGGCGGCAGCGGTCAGTGCCAGGAGGGCGGCGAAAAGGGGTTTCATCGCCGAGTAAACCTAAAGACATTCAGTAAACCGCGGCGTAGGGACTGGCCTCTCCTCTAGGCTCGCCGCCTCGTGATCGGAACCTATGCAGCGGTGGTGGCGGTCTGCGTGTCGTCGCTGGCGATCGGGCAGGCGGCGATCCTCCTCTGCGGCGGGCGGCG
>DATHFL010000018.1:0-3259 GCA_035318125.1 Solirubrobacterales bacterium
CCGAACGCAGACATACGGCCGGGGACAAGTGAACGAGGCTGCGGGGATTGACTGGCCGTCTCCCCCGAAAACTCAGATGGTCCGCGAAGCCGCGAACCGAACGTACGTATTGTACCCACTGAGCGGATGAGTACGCGAATCCGACCCCTCCTGGCGCTGTTCGCCTTGACTCTGGCGGCGCTCCTTGCCGCGGGCTGCGGAAGCTCGGCAAACGAGAGCGGCGACGGCTCCCACCCCGATTACGCGAAGGCGCTCGCCGGCGCCCCACCGCCGCTCGCCGCCCTCCACAAGCAGGCCAACGAGCTGCTGCCGGGAGGGAACGACGCCTACGAGAAGCAGATCGCGCAGCTGCGCGGCTACCCGGCCGTGGTCAACGTCTGGGCCTCCTGGTGCGGCCCCTGCCGCGAGGAGTTCCCGGTCCTGCAGAAGCTCTCGGCTCGCTACGGCAAACGGGTCGCCTTCCTCGCAGTCAACTCGCAGGACTCCGACGACGCCGCCGCCACCTTCCTGCGCGAGGAGCCGGTGCCCTACCCGAGCTACACCGACCCCGACAAAGCGATCGCCGACTCGATCGGCGTCGCCGTCGGCCTGCCCGACACGGCCTTCTACGACGAGACGGGCGAGCTCGTCTACCTCAAACAGGGTCCCTACCGCGACCCCTCCGAACTGGAAGCCGACGTGCGCCGCTACGCGCTCGGGGGCGCATAATCAGGAGCGATGGAAGCCTTCGTCGTCATCGCGCTGATCGGGATCGGACTGCTGCTGGCCGAGCTGCTGCTGCCGACCGGCGGCGTGCTGGCAGCGATCGGCGTGCTCGGGCTGACGGTCGCCGGGATCGTCGCCTTCGGCTCCGACAGCGGCGCCGCCGACTACGCCGGCGGGGGGCTGATCGCGCTCGGCGTCCTCTCCGGCGTCAGCTTCTACTTCGTCACCCGCAAGGTGATCGAGGCCCACCGCGAGCCGCACGTCCGCACCGGCACCGAGGAGCTGGTCGGCGCCACGGCCGAGGCCCGCAGCCCGATCGACCCGGAGGGCCGGGTCTGGCTCGGCGGGACGATCTGGAGCGCCCGTCTCGCCGATGCGTCCACCCCGGTCCGGCCGGGGGATAGAGTCCGGGTCGAGGCGGTCGACGGGCTGACGCTGGTGGTCCGCCCGGAGCCGCAAACCGCGGTCCAGCCGCAGGAAGGAGCGGGTTGATGGAGGCAGTCGCAGGGATTCTCGTCGTCCTCGCGTTCTTCGCGCTGATCGCGGCCGGCGCCTCGGTCCGGATCCTGCGCGAGTACGAGCGCGGGGTGATCTTCCGGCTCGGCCGCCTGATCGCCCAGAAGGGGCCGGGACTGATCCTGCTGATCCCGCTGGTTGACCGGATGGTCAAGGTCGACCTGCGGACGGTGACCCTGAACATCCCGCCGCAGGAGGTGATCACCCGCGACAACGTCCCCTGCCGTGTCAACGCGGTCGCCTACTTCCGCGTCGTCGACTCCAACCGCGCCGTGGTCGAGGTCGAGAACTACCTGATCGCGACCTCGCAGATCTCGCAGACGGCGCTGCGCTCGGTGCTCGGCAAGGCCGAGCTCGACCAGCTGCTGGCCGACCGCGAGCGCCTCAACGAAGAGCTGCAGAAGATCATCGACGAGTCGACCGAGCCCTGGGGCGTCAAGGTAACGGCGGTCGAGATCAAGGACGTCGAGATCCCCGAGCAGATGCAGCGGGCGATGGCGCGCCAGGCCGAGGCCGAGCGCGAGCGGCGGGCGAAGATCATCAACTCCGAGGGCGAGTTCCAGGCGGCGCAGAAGCTCACCGACGCCGCCGACATCATCAGCACCAACCCGGCCTCGCTGCAGCTGCGCTACCTGCAGACGCTGCTCGAAATCGGCACCAACCAGAACACGACGGTGGTCTTCCCGCTGCCGATGGACGTGCTCGAGCCGTTCGTCGGCAAAGGCTCCGCCGCGCGTGCCGAAGGCACTCCGCGACCGCCCAGGCCGCCGAAACCCCCGGAGCCGCCGCCGGTCGACGAGCCCGACCCGGACGACCTTCCCCCCTCCCGCTCCTGAGCTCTCCCGAGATCCGCATCGACCAGCTGACCGGGCTGAGGACGATCCTCGCCCCGGGCCGGGCCGAGCGCCCGGACAGCTTCTCGGCGCGGGCGAGCGAGCCGAAGGGCCCGGAGAACTGTCCCTTCTGCGAGGGAGGAGAGGACCGCACGCCGCCGGAGCTCTACGCGACCCGGCCCGAGGGCGGCGAGGCCGACAGTCCCGGCTGGACGACGCGCGTGGTCCCGAACCTCTATCCGGCGCTTGGTCTGCCAGCGGGAGCAGCGGACGATCCGGGGCAAGTCGCTTTTGCCAACCAGGAGTTTGCAAAAGCGCCTATGGCCGCGGGAGGGGCGGCCGAAGCCGGGGCGTTCGCCAGCGCCGGCGACCCGTTGCTCGCTTCGAAACGGGCCGGCGAACCGGACCTCTTCTCCTCGCGACCGGCGGAGGGCTCGCACGAGGTGCTGATCAACTCCCCCCACCACGGGACCGCGATGGCGGAGCTGAGCGAGGAGCAGTTCGCCGCCGCCGTCGCCACCTGGCGCGAGCGGATGCGCGCCCACGCCGACGCCTCCTACCTGCAGCTGATCGTCAACGAGGGCGGCGGAGCGGGAGCCTCGCTCGAGCACACCCACGCCCAGCTCTACGCGCTCCCCTTCGTCCCGGCCGCGGTCGCCCGCGAGCGCGAGCGGGCGGGCGCCTACGGCGAACGCACCGCCGGCGGCGGGCTGCTCAGCGACGTCCTCGTCGAGGAGGTGCGCCGGCAGGAGCGGCTGGTCGCGATCGACGACGAGGCGGCGCTGATCTGCCCCTGGGCGTCGCGCTCCCCCTTCGAGCTGCGGGTGGTCCCGCGCCGCGAGACCGCCCGCTTTGAGGAGGACGAGAGCGGCACGGCGATGATCCGCACCGCGATGCGCGCCCTCGCCACCCTCTTCGACGGCCCGCCGGAGCTCAACCTCTGGGTCCGCACGGCCCCCCGCGGCGCCGAGCAGTTCCACTGGCACGTCGACATCGCCCCGCGGCTGACGATCAAGGCGGGATTCGAGCTCGGCACCGGCGTCGACATCAACGTCTACCCACCCGAGCGGGCCGCCGCGGACCTGAAAGAGTGCCTCTGATGCGGCCGACCCCGCGACCGATCCCGCGCTTCATCGCCGACACCACCCAAGAGGGCATCCCCCACGGCCGCTTCGCCGAGCGGCTGCGGGAGGAGTTCGCGAAGG
>DATHFL010000019.1:0-20243 GCA_035318125.1 Solirubrobacterales bacterium
AGTCCTCCCGATCGTCGCCACCCGCCGCTGGAACGTTCGTGGTTAGGCTGCCGGGTCATGCGGCTGGTGACCTACGACGCTGGCGACGGTGCGAGAGCGGGAATAGCTGAGGACGACCGGATCGTCGATGCCTGGGCGCTGCTCGGGGAGCCGCACCGGGGGAGCCTGCGAGAGCTGATTGCTGCCGGGCGGGTTGATGAGCTTCGGGGGCGGCTTGGGGATACGGGGGCGCCGTCGCATCCTCTTTCTGCTGTGAAGCTTCTGCCACCGATTCCGGATCCGGAGAAGATCGTTTGCATTGGGCTGAACTACCGGAAGCATGCGGCTGAGATCGGGGTCGAGGAGTTGCCGGAGATGCCTACGGTCTTCGCCAAGTACCGGAATGCGCTGGTCGCGGACGGGGGGACGGTGCGGGTGCCGACGGCGAAGACCGACTACGAGGCGGAGGTGGCTTTCGTGGTCGGGCGGCGGGCGAAGGACGTGGAGGAGGCGGAGGCGCTCGACTGCGTCGCCGGGTACATGCTGCTGAACGACCTCTCGGCCCGCGACCTGCAGGGGGCGACGCCGCAGTGGATGCCGGGCAAGGTCTTCGACGGCTCGGCGCCCTGCGGTCCCTGGCTGGTCACGCCCGACGAGGCGGGGCCGGCCGACGCGATCGGGCTCCGGCTGACCCTGAACGGCGAGGAGATGCAGAGCGGCGCCACCGACGACCTGATCTTCAGCGTGCCGCAGCTGGTGGCGCAGCTCTCGAAGCTGATGACGCTCGAGCCCGGCGACGTCGTCTCCACCGGCACCCCCGAGGGCGTCGGCATGGGCCGTGATCCGCGCGTCTGGCTCGCCGACGGCGACGAGATCGCGATCGAGTCGCCGACCCTGGGCCGGCTGACGACCCGGATCAGCGCCTGAAGATCCGTGGTTCCTTTGTCGTCCCTGACTTGACTAATGAACCACGCAACTAGGGGCCTGGCGGGATCTCGTAGGTCTTCGCCGGCAGGCTCGCCGAGAGCGGCCTCGTCGCCGGGCGCGCCCGGCTTGCCGCGGCGCCGCTCGCCCGCGCCGCCGCCCAGCGCGCCCGGTAGGGCGTGTAGGCGAGGAGCGCGTTCCAGGTTTCGGTGTCGATGACGCCGTTGGCCGGCAGGCCGTGGCCTTCCTTGAAGAGGCGGACGGCGCGGGCGGTCTGGCGGCCGAAGATCCCGGTCACCGACAGGTCGGCGTTGCCGGCCCCGATCAGGTGCTCCTGCGCCCAGACGACCAGGTCGCCCTTGCTGCCCCGCTTCAGCAGGGGATGGACGACTTCCTGGCGGTAGCCGGTCACCGGCCGCAGGGCGCTGTCGGCGCCGAGCGCGCCCCACTCGCGACCGCTCGTCTCCTGCCAGGACCACCAGCTCGGCGGCTGCCCGCCGTAGCTGACGGCGAAGCGGCGGAAGAGGCGGATCGAGGCGCTGCCGGGGGCTTCGTAGGTCTGGCCGATCGGGTAGATCGGGTGGCCGTAGAGGCGGTTGTAGAGGTGGGTGTGCTCGTAGACCTCGCGCACCGAGGTGCCGATCGTCTTCCAGTACATCTGCGGCTGGTTGTAGGTGGCGCCGCCCGGCCCGAGGAAGACCGAGTAGGGGAAGGACGGGTGGTAGTCGACGTAGGGGAAGGCAGCGAGGGAGATCGGGAAGGTGTCGCCGACGCGGGCGCGTAGCGCGCGGACGTAGCGGTCGGCGGCGGCGTACTTGCCCTCGTAGTCGGCCTCGGCGTCGATCGCGAAGCAGTCGGCACCCCGCTGCACCGCGGCGGCGGCGACCCTCGCCTCGGCGAGCGGCTCGTCGCCGTAGACGAACTGCCAGGCGCAGACGCTGAGGCCCGCCCGGTTCAGCGCCTGGACGAGGCCGCGGTTGAACTGGCTCCAGTAGTCGTCGCCGTCGCCCGACTTGACGTAGACGGTGCCGACGTCGTTGCGCTTGGCGCGGGCGACGATCGCGCCGACGCTGCCACCCTCGGAGCGCGAGACGTACCAGACCCACATCCCCTGCCGGTCGAAGGCGGTGTTGCTGACGTTGCCGCCAGGTTCGACCTGGCCGGCGCCGCCGGTCTCGGCGCTCGTCCCGGCAGGAACGAGGGCCGCTGCCGCGAGCGCGGCGAGCGTCGTCAGCAGCGCCAATACGCCGCGTCTCCTCTGGGGTCCGGGACTCACGTCTGCTCTGAACACGGTAGTGACCGAGGTGCTGCGGACGGCCTCGCGCGCGCCCGGCAGGCTTAACATCGACAGCCTCCCGTAAGCCACCACCCGGTACCCGCCCATCGCCCCCACCCGCAAGATCCTGTGCGCCGCCGCCCTGTCCCTCGCCGCCGCAGCGATAGCCGGCGCCTCCCCGTCCCCCGCCTCCGAACTGCATCAACTTTTCCACCCAGCAGATAGAAAAGTTGATGCAGTTCGGGAGGGAGCGGGGTGGGGATTGGAGCGGGCTGGGGTGTCGCAGGCGGGGCGGGAGCTGATCGTGACCGTGCGCACGACGAGGCCGGTGCCGCTGGCGGGGCTGGAGGCGCGGCCGGACACGCGGCGGGCGGCGGCGCGCTACCTCTGCGTCGCCTTCAGCAGGGCGGGAAGGGACGGTGAGCGGCGGCTCTGCCTCGGCGGGCGGGAGGCGCACCGGCGGATCGGCCTGGTGACCGTCTCCGCCGGCGAGAAGCCGACCTCGACCGACAGCGTGCGGGCAAAGGTGAAGCGGCCGGACCCGGACAAGCTCGTGCTGGCGCTGGAGCCGGGCAACGCCGGGCTTCGCCCTCACCGCTACCGCTGGCGCGTCCTCGCCAGCCGCGGCTGCGATGTGCGCAGGCGCTGCGCCGAATCCCTCCCCGCCCAGGGGACCAACGCCTTCCGCCTCCGCCCCGTCCGTGCGGTCGGCTGCACCGGCGGCAGCGCCGGGCTCGTCAGCAACGGTCCGCGCGACCGCAGGGTCATCGCCCTCACCTTCGACGACGGCCCCAGCGAATACACCGACGACTTCCTCGCGATCCTGCGCGAGAAGGACGTCCACGCCACCTTCTTCGAGATCGGCCAGGAGATGCCAGGACGCGAAGAGACGATGCGGCAGATCCTCGCCGAAGGCAACGAGATCGGCGACCACACGATGAACCACGTCGAATACCCCGGCTACTCGCAGATTGCCGGCGCGGCGGCGCGGATCCGCGCCTACACCCACTTCCGGCCCTGCCTCTTCCGCCCGCCCGGCGGCGGCGTCGACTCCGGCGTGATCGCCACCGCCGGCAGCCTCGGGATGCGAACCGTCAACTGGGACGTCGACCCGCGCGACTGGTCCAATCCCGGCACCGGCGCGATCTACGCGAACGTCGTCAGCCACGCCCAGAACGGCTCGATCGTCGTCATGCACGACGGCGGCGGCCCCCGCGGCGAGACCCTGGCGGCGCTGCCGCGGATCATCGACGCCCTCCGGGCCCGCGGCTTCCGCTTCGCCACCGTCTCCGAGTTGCTCGGCAACCGCCTGCTCTACCGCCCCTACGGCTAAGTGTAGTTACCCATGACGTTGTTCCAGCTCGGCGAGCCGAGCTGCGGGCGGCCTGTGGCCGAGGGAGCCGTGTCGTCTCCTGAAGTTGTAGTGATCCAGCCAGCCGGATAGGGCCGCGGTGCGCTCTGCCGAGGAGCCGTAGATAGCGCCGTAGGCCCAGCGGTTGGTGAGGGTTTGGATGAACCGCTCGGCCTTGCCGTTGGTGCGGGGCCGGTAGGGGCGGGTGAAGAGGTGGCGCATCCCGAGCTCTGAGCACGCCTGCGCATGGGCGCCGGAGCGGTAGCAGGCGCCGTTGTCGGAGAGGACCCGCTCCACCGTGATCCCCATGCCCGCAAACCAGGCGGCGGCGCGGCGCAGGAAGCCGGCGGCAGTGGCGCCCTTCTCGTCGGGCAGGACCTCGACGTAGGCGAGGCGGGTGGCGTCGTCGACGCAGACGTGGACGAACTCCCAGCCGGTCGCCCCGAGTCGCCTGGGGCCGACCTTCTCCTGGCTCTGGCGGCGCCCGGCGCCGAGAACCCGGTGGCCGGCGCCTCTGCGCCCTATCCGACCCAGCTTCTTGACGTCGACGTGGATCAGCTCACCGGGCCGCTTGCGCTCGTAGCGGTTGGGCGGCTCGGGTGGGGCAAGCGCTGAGCGCTTGCCGAGGCCGATCCGCGCCAGCCACCTCGAGACGGTCGAGAGCGCCATCCCCAGCACCTCGGCGATCTCCGCCGCCGTCATCCGCAGCCGCCGCAGCGCCTCGATCGCCGCCAGGCGGTCGGCCGCCAGGCGCGAGGGCACGCGCTTGGGAGCGGAGCTGCGATCCAGCAGCCCGCCCTCGCCCTCGGTGCGCCAGCGCCCCAGCCACTTGCGCGCCGAGCGCTCGCTGATGCCGGCGGCCTCGGCCGCCGCCATCAGCGACCAGCCCTCCTCTTCGATCCGCCTGACGAGCAGGCGTCGGCTGTTCGGGCAACTGCGGGCGTTACCGTGAATCTTCATCCGGTGTCCTCCTTGATCTGGGTGGCTAGCACCCCCAGCCTTCAAGGAGGCCCGGATGAACAACGTGTGAGGAACTACAGCTAGCCGGCGTTCGTCCTTTTTCGCCCATAGGACCAATAAGGACGAACGCCGAACGCTTAGGCGATCCCGATGCAACCGATCGGCCCGTCCCTTCGTAGGGAAGGGCCAGATGAGGATCGCGATCGTCGGAACCGGGATCTCGGGCCTGGTGGCAGCCCACCGCCTGCACCGCGAGCACGAGATCGTCGTCTACGAGGCGGGCGGGCGGCTCGGCGGCCACACCAACACGGTCCCGGTCGAGGCCGCCGACGGGACGCACTGGATCGACACCGGCTTCATCGTCTTCAACGACCGCAACTACCACCACTTCGAAGCGCTGCTGGCGGAGCTGGGGGTGGCGACGCAGCCCTCGCACATGGGCTTCTCGGTCTCCGACGGGCGCGGCCGCTTCGAGTACTCGGGCACGCCGTGGGGCCTCTTCGCCCGCCCCGCCCACCTGCTCAGCCCCGCCTTCCTCGGGATGCTGCGCGACTGGCGCCGCTTCAACCGCGAGGCGCGGGCGCTGATCGGGATGAACGGGACCGCGCCCTCGCTCGGCCACTGGCTCGAGCAGCAGGGCTTCTCCCGCCACTTCGTCGAGCGGCTGATCGTCCCCCAGGCCGCCGCCGTCTGGTCGGCCGACCCGGCGCAGATGTGGAGCTTCCCGGCCAGCTTCATGGCCGAGTTCTTCGACAACCACGGCATGTACAGCCTCCGCAACCGGCCGCGGTGGCGGACGGTCAGCGGCGGCTCGCGGCGCTACGTCGAGGCGATCGCGGCACCGTGGCGGGAGCGGGTGCGTCTGCGGGCGCCGGTGCGGCGGATCGAGCGGCTGGCCGACCGGGTGCGGGTCGAGGCCGAGGGCTGCGAGAGCGAGGAGTTCGACCAGGTCGTGATCGCGACCCACTCCGACCAGGCGCTGGAGATGCTCGCCGACCCCAGCGAGGCCGAGCGGGAGGTGCTCGGCGCGATCCCCTTCCAGCGCAACGAGGCCGTCCTCCACACCGACGCCTCGCTGATGCCCCGCCGCCGCGCCGCCTGGTCGAGCTGGAACTTCCACCTCGCCGAGGAGCCGGCGCAGGGCAGCACCGTCACCTACTGGATGAACAACCTGCAGCGGCTGCGCAGCCGCGAGCACTACTTCGTGACCCTGAATCGCACCGCGGAGATCGACCCCGGGAAGGCGATCCGCAAGATCGCCTACGACCATCCCGTCTACACCAAGGAGGGCGTGGCGGCGCAGGCGCGGCACGCGGAGATCAGCAGCGCCGCCCACCGCACCCACTACTGCGGGGCCTACTGGGGCTGGGGCTTCCACGAGGACGGCGTCGTCAGCGCGCTGCGAGCCTGCGCCCAGATCTCCGCGGGCGTGTCTGAGCTTGACCCACAGATGCGGAGGGAAAACTCAGACACGCCCGCTGTGGAGGGGGTGGTGGCGGCTTGAGCGCTTCGGCCGTGTACGAGGGTTGGGTGCGGCACCGGCGATTTGAGCCGGTCGAGCACTCGTTCCGCTACCGGCTCTTCCTCATGTACCTCGACCTCGGCGAGCTGCCGGAGGTCCTCGATCCCTACCCGCTGTTCTCGGCCCGGCGCCGCGCCCCGGCGCGCTTCCGCCGCGAGGACTTCATGGGCGACCCGGCCCGGCCGCTGGACGAGTGCGCGCGCGACGCGGTCGAGGCCGCGACCGGCGCCCGCCCCGCCGGCCCGGTCCGCCTCCTCGCCGGGCTCCGCTACTTCGGCCACTCCTTCAACCCGGTCTCCCTCTATTACTGCTTCGACGACGCGGCCGAGCGGGTAGATGCGGTTGTGGCCGACGTGCGGAACATCCCCTGGGGCGAGCGCCATCCCTACGTCTTGGCGCGGGGCGAGCGCCGCGGTACGGTCCTCGCAGACGAGGTCGAGAAGACCTTCCACGTCTCCCCGCTGATGGGCATGGACCAGACCTACGCCTTCCGCGCCAGCGAACCGGGCGGCCGCCTCGCCGTCCACATCGAGTCGCGCCCGCGCGAGTCCGCGCGGAACCGCGACATAGGCGGTCCCGCGCGAACTCGGCGAAATTCGCCGGCCACGTTCGACGCCACCCTCAGCCTGCGGCGGCGGGAGCTCTCGCGCCGCACCCTCGCCGGCCTGCTCGCCCGCTACCCGGCGATGTCGCTGCAGACGGTGGCGAAGATCTACGCGCAGTCGCTGCGGCTGAAGCTGAAGGGCGCCCGGTACCACCCGCACCCGGAGGGGAGCCGCCCCCGGGGGTTCGTCTCGCCATGAGCGCGACCGACACGCTCGCCCGCGCCGGGGTCGGCGCCGTCCTCGGCCGCGTCAGCAGCGGGCGGATCGACGTAGTCGAAGGGGCGCGCGAACGCAGCTACGGCCCCGCCGACGCCGACCTCCGCGCCACCCTCACGATCAACGACCCCGCCGCCTGGCGCGGGCCGCTGCGCGGCAGCGTCGGCCTCGGCGAGGGCTACGTCGAGGGCCGCTGGGAGACCGACGACCTCGTCGCGCTGATCCGGATCGCCGCCCGCGAGCTGCGCCAGATGGACGGCGTCCGCGGCCTCGTCGCCCGCCCCCGCGGCCTCTGGCACCGGGTCCGCCATCTCGTTCCCGAGAACACCCGTCCCAGTTCCCGCCGCAACGTCTCCGCCCACTACGACCTCGGCAACGACCTCTTCGCCGCCTTCCTCGACAAGCGGATGATGTACTCCTGCGCCTACTTCCCCGACCAGGCGGCGAGCCTGGAGGAGGCGCAGCTGGCGAAGCTCGACCGGATCTGCGACCGCCTCCGCCTCGGGCCGGAGAACCACCTGCTGGAGATCGGCACCGGCTGGGGCGGGATGGCGATCCACGCGGCGCGCCGCAGCGGCTGCCGCGTCACCACGACGACGATCTCCCCGGCCCAGTTCGAGCTGGCGACCGAGCGCGTGCGCGAAGCCGGCCTCGAGGACCAGGTCACCGTCCTGCTGCGGGACTACCGCGACCTCGAGGGCCGCTTCGACCGGCTCGTCTCGGTGGAGATGATCGAGGCGGTCGGCTGGCAGTACTTCGACGACTACTTCCGCCGCTGCGACGAGCTGCTGACCGATGACGGGCTGATGCTGCTGCAGGCGATCACGATCGACGACCGCATCTACGAGATCGAGAAGGCGGCGAGGAGCTTTGCCAACACCCACGTCTTCCCCGGCGGCTGCCTGCCCTCGGAGGGGCTGATCGCGAGCTGCCTGGAGCGGGTCACCTCGATGAAGCAGGTCTGGATCGACGACATCACCGCCCACTACCCGCCGACCCTGGCGAGCTGGCGCGAGCGCTTCTTCGCCGCCTGGGAGCGGCTGCGCGACCGCGGCTACGACGAGCGCTTCCGCCGCCTCTGGGACTTCTACCTGAGCTCCTCGGAGGCGGGCTTCCGCGAGCGGCGGATCGGCGACGTGCAGGCGCTGTTCGCGAAGCCGGACGCGCGTGAGTAGCGGGGGAGGCAGCGCCCGCGAGCCGCTGCTGCTGATTCACGGCCTCGGCGGCTCGCGCAGCATCTGGGAGCCGGTGCTGCCGTTGCTCGAGGGCGAGCGCGAGGTGCACGCGATCGACATGCCGGGGTTCGGCACGACGCCGCCGCTGCCGCCCGAGGTCGAGCCGACGGCGGCGAACCTCGCCCGCGCGGTCCATGAAGAGTGCGCCCGCAACGGGGTCGAGCGACCCCACGTCGCCGGCAACTCGCTCGGCGGCTGGGTGGCGCTGGAGATGGGACGGTTCGGCTGGGCTGCGTCGGTGACGACCCTCTCCCCCGCCGGCCTCTGGAAGCAGCCGCTCGGTGAGCCTGAGGGCGGCGGCGCCCGGATGCTGCTGCGCGGCTCGCCCTGGGTGAAGGCGGCGCGCCCCTTCCTCTCGCTCGCGCTCCGTTTCCCGGCGACGCGCCGAGCCGCCTTCCAGTCGATCGCCGCCCATCCGGAGCGGATCCCGCCCGACGCCGCCCGCGAGCTCGTCCTCGGCTGGCTCGACGGCGAGGGCTACGACGCCGCCAACCGGGCGATGCGCAACCACGTCTTCGACCCCACCGGCTACCCGGAGGACGTGCCGGTGACGATCGCCTGGTGCGAGAAGGACCGCCTGCTCGGCCCGCCGAAGCCGCACCGCCGCCCGCCCGGCGCCCGCTTCCTCGTCCTCCCCGGCGTCGGCCACACCCCCACCTGGGACGACCCCGAGCTGGTCGCGCGGACGCTGCTCGAGGGCAGCGCGCACCCCGCCGCGCCCGTCTAACCGACGTGTCTGAGCTTTCCCCCCATATTTGGCGGGTAAGGTCAGACACCCCAGCGAAGGAGGAGCAGTGATCGTCGAGAGGACCGAGAACCCGATCTGGCTGTCGAACGCCTACCTGGTCGCCGATCCCGAGCGCGGGACCGGCGTCCTCGTCGACGGCAACGACGAAATGGGGCCGCTGCTGGAGCGGGCCGAGCGTGACGGGATCGAGATCACCCACGTCCTCGTCACCCATCCCCACGGCGATCACGTCGCCGGCCTCGCCGAGGCGCGGGCCCAGCTCGGCAACCCGCCGCTGGTCGCCCACGATGCCTGCGCGGCCGAGCTCGGCGACAAGGTCGAGATCGTCCTCGGCGACGGCGAGAAGCTCGACGCCAAGGGCATCGAGGTCGAAGCCCTCTTCACCCCCGGCCACGCCGCCGGCCACCTCGCCTACCTCGTGAACGGCACCAACCTCTTCACCGCCGACGTCCTCTTCAAGGGGACGGTGGGCGGGACGATGGCGCCGGGCGCCAGCGGCTTCGCCGACCTCAAGACCTCGGTGATGCGGCTGCTGGAGCTGCCGCCGGAGACCAGGGTCCACCCCGGCCACCGCGAGCCGACGACGATCGGCGAGGAGTGGGAGCGGAACCCCTTCGTGCGGATCTGGCGCGGGCTTGAGGCGACCGGCGAGGAGCAGGTCACGGTCTGGGGCCGCCCGGCGACGCTGAAGCTCTGGGCCCCCGACTACGACGGCGGCAACAAGGCCTGGATCGTCTTCAACGACTCCGGCGAGGAGGCCATCGTCGGGGGCTCCCAGGTCGAGAAATAACGCGAGTCCGCGAAAACCATCCTTGAAGGAGGGTTTTCGCGGACTCGGTGTAGGGAGGGCTAGCGGATCACGGCTTCGATCAGGATCCAGCAGCCGTCGGTCTCGGTCGCGGGGCGGAAGGCGCTGCCCAGCGGCGGGGTGTAGATCAGGGTGTTGGGACCGCCCGAGGAGCAGCGGATCATCGAGGTGACGTTGCCCTTCAGCGCCAGCTGCTGTCCCTTCTTCACCGGGACGTCGACGTCGAAGGTCTCGACCCGGTAGCTGCTGTCTTCGAAGTTGGCTTCGGTCTGGCCCTGGTAGCTGATCCGCGGACCGCTGGCGACGACCTTGGCTTCGTTCGTGCCGAACAGGGTCGAGCGCTTCACCTTGGCGATCTGCAGCCTGAAGCTGCCGGGACCGCCGGCGATCAGCCTGATCTTCTTGATCGTGCCGGTCTTCGGGGCGAGCTCGCCGCCGTCCGGGCGGCCGTAGGCTTCCTGCTGGACGAAGGTGCAGGGGCCGGCCGCTTCCTGGGAGCACTTGAGGCCGGGGAGCGAGTTCGACGGCTGCACGGTCGGGTTCAGCTTCGAGCCGAACTTGACCGGGGCGGCCATGCCGGTGGCCGGCGCGACCGTCATCGCCACCACGGCGATCGCGGCGAGGATGCCAGTGCGGCGGACGAGCTTGGGGGTGTGGATCGTGTTCATCTTGGGTTCCTCCTGGGTTCGAGTTGCGACTTGCTGTCGTGCACCCAGATTCGCCCGAACCGATCTCCCCTCCCAGCCCCCCAAGGGATGAACTAAGCCACCCCTGCACTAGGGAGGGACGGGATACCCCCACCAGACACTCAACCCCGAGCCATAGCGAGGGGTGTCTGGAGGGGGTATCCCGTCCCTCCTGCGCGCCTACAACTCGCGCCGGTTGACGATCCCGGTCTGCAGAGCCCGCTCGGCCAGCGCCGCGCGCTTGCGGTTCTGCGGCAACTCGCCGACGCCGAGCTTCTCGAACAGCGCCCGCATGTGGGTCTTGACCGCGTCGACGCTGAGGTGGAGCTCGTCGCCGATCTGCTGGTTGGTCGCCGGCGTCGCGAACTCCTCGCCGTCCTTGTAGGGACGGCAGAGGGCGACCAGGACCTTGCGCTGCGCCGGCGAGACCGTCGCCGCGGCCGGCACCTCGCCGGCCGGCACCGTCGCCTCCGGCGCGTCCTCGCCCGGCTTGCGGTAGACGACCAGCGTCCGCCCGAAGCGCAGCGAGTCGCCGTCGCGCAGGTGGCGCCGCCCGTGCACCCGCTCCTCGTTGACGAAGGAGCCGTTGCGGGAGAGGCCGTCGTCGACCAGCGTGCACTCGCCGCGCACCACCTCGATCTGCGCGTGCAGCGCCGAGACCTCCTCGTCCCACTCCAGCCGCACGTCGGCCGAGCCGCCGCGCCCGACCCAGAGCTCGGCCTCGGCCGCGATCGGGACGATCCGCTGCTCGCCCGCCCCGTCGCGGAAGACGAGGAACGGCCGCCCCTCCCGTTCGGCCTCGATCTGCGCCTTCAACTCGGGCGCGCTGATGGCCCGTCTGGTCTCCATCGACCGGATCCTAGGCGCCCCGGCCGACCCTGTCGCGCCCCTCCTCAGGCACGACCTTTAGCGCTTTTCACCCATTTGGACGGATATGCGATGGGGAAATCGGACCTTTGTCTCCACACTGCATCAATGGCCACCGAGATACAGGAATTCTTTTTCAACTGGTATCCCGTCTTCGGCGTCGTCTTCATGGCGATGCTGCTCTTCGTCTTCCTGAAGATGATGCGCGGGATGATGGGCTCGACCAAGCCGGAGACGGTGAAGGCGAGCCGCACCGCCCCGGTCCTCTGGGAGGAGGTGCAGGGCGTCGATGCCGCCAAGGACGAGCTGATGGACGTCACCGCCTGGCTGCGCGACCCCGACCGCTTCTCCGCCCTCGGCGCCCAGGCGCCGCGCGGCGTCCTCCTCTACGGCCCGCCCGGCACCGGCAAGACGATGCTGGCGCGCGCGGTGGCCGCCCAGGCCGGCGTCGACTTCTTCGCCGCCTCGGGCTCCAGCTTCGTCGAGATGTTCGTCGGCCGCGGCGCCGCCCGCATCCGCCGCCTCTTCAAGGAGTCGCGCAAGGCCGGCCGCGCGGTGATCTTCATCGACGAGCTCGACGCGATCGGCGGCTCCCGCAGCAGCGGAGGCGGCGACGGCGGCACCAGCGAGCGCGAGCAGGCGCTGAACCAGCTGCTGGTCGAGCTCGACGGCTTCGAGAAAGACCCCGGCATGGTGATCGTGATCGCCGCCTCCAACCACGTCGACAAGCTCGACCGGGCGCTGCTGCGCCCCGGCCGCTTCGACCGCCGCGTCCTCGTCGCCCCGCCCGACGCCAAGGGCCGCGAGGCGATCCTCCGCAGCCACGCCAAGAACAAGCCGCTCGCCCCCGACCTCGACCTCCGCGACGTCGCCCGCAAGACCACCGGGATGACCGGCGCCCAGCTCGCCAACTCGCTCAACGAGGGGGCGATCATCGCCGGCCGCGCCGGCCGCTTCTACATGACCCGCGAGGACCTCGACGAGGCGCTGCTGCGCCAGGCCGTCGGCTCCCAGCAGGCGCGCCGCCTCAACACCAAGGAGCGGCGGATCGTCGCCTACCACGAGGCCGGCCACGCGCTCTGCCGCAAGCTGCTCGGCCTCGACCCGCCGGAGATCCTCAGCATCGTCCCGCGCGGGCCGGCGCTCGGCTTCGTCGCCCACTCGCCGCAGGAGGACAGCTACCTGAAGTCCCGCGACGAGCTGCTCGACGAGGTGGTGACGCTGCTGGGCGGTCGCGCCGCCGAGGAGGTGGTGCTGGGGGAGAGCTACTCCGGCGCCTCCGACGACCTCAACCGGGTCCACCTGGTCTGCAAACAGATGGTCGCCGAATTCGGGATGGGGGTCGCGCTCGACCACGACGGGCCGCCGCCGATCGCCCTGCCGACCGGCGACTACGCCGTCTCCGACCAGACCCGCCGCGAGGTCGACCAGGCGGCGATGACGCTCGCCCGCGAGGCCTACCGCCGCGCCCGGGCGCTGATCGCCGCCAACCTCGAGGTGGTCGACCACCTGGCGGTGCTGGCGCTGGAGCGTGAGACCCTGACCCGCGAAGAGCTCGACGAGATCTTCGACGCGCACGAGCTGCGCGGCCTGGTCGACTCGCCGGGGTCCGGGGCAGCATTGGTCGCAATGAGCCGCGAGTAGAACTAACCTCTCCTCGATGAGCGAGGAGCACTACTTCCCGGCGGGCAAGTCGATGGCGCGGCGCGTCCACGGCGAGCGCTCGGTCGGGCTGCTCTACGGGCAGCGGGCGCTGCTGATCGGGGCGCTGGAACCGCTCACCTACACCGGCACGATGCTCTCGACCGCGGCCGGCGACCATCCCTTCACCCGCCTCGCCCGCACCGCGAAGATCCAGGAGACGGTCTTCCTCGGCACCAAGGACGAGGCCGACAGGGCGCTGGCGGCGGTCCACCGCCTGCACGAGCGGATCAAGGGCGAGCTGCCCGAGGCGGCGGGCGCCCACCCCGCCGGCAGCGCCTACTCGGCCTTCGAGCCGGAGCTGATGCTGTGGACGCTGGCGGTGATCGCCGACTCCGGCCGGGCGATGTACGAGACGATGGTCGGGCCGCTCGGCGCCGCCGAGCGCGAGGCGCTCTGGCAGGACTACGTCCGCTTCGGCGAGCTCTTCGGCCTGCCGCGCGACGCCGTCCCCGGCAGCTACCGCGAGTTCGCCGCCTGGTGGGAGGGCAAACTCGCCTCCCCCGACCTGCACGCGACCGAGCACGCGCTGGAGATGGCGCCGCTGGTCGCCTTCGAGCAGCCGGTCCCGCGCCACGCCCGCGCCAACCTCGCGATCCAGAACCTCGTGATCAAGGGGACGCTGCCGCCGCGGGTGCGGCGGATCTTCGGCATCCCCTGGAGCGGCGCCCACGAGCGCGCCTTCCAGGGCGTCGCCGCCACCCACCGCCGCGCCCGCCGCGCCTTCCCCTACCGCGCCCGCCGCGGCCGCAACGACTACTTCTTCGACCTCGTCACCGCGCAGGAGAAGAGCCGCGGCGGCACCCCCACCCCGCGCGTGTTCAGCGGCGCTGCCTGACCCTGCCCGGGCGCCGCTTCCCTTTCTTCCCCTTCTTCTTCTTGCACGAGGCCCCGAGCATGGGCTTGGCGCGGTGGGCCCTGCCGTTCTGGCCGAGGAAGGCGACGTTGACGCGGCGATGGCGGGCGGCGGCGCAGATGCCGACCGAGTTGACCAGCAGGCCGTGGGAGCCGCCCGGCATTTCGAGGGTGAACTTCTCGACCGGGGCGTCGGGGACGACTTCGAAGCTGTTGCGGATCCGCGTTTTGACGGAGTCGATCCGCCCGGCGAGGACGACGTCGATCTCCCCGCCCAGCGCCGCGACGAGGTCAGGGAGTTCGTGGTCGGAAGAGCGCAGGTACACCGGGCCTTCGAGCGGCCGGTCGAGCAGCGGCGTCTCGGCCCGGGCGAAGCCGTAGACCGAGGAGGGCGGGCACTGTTCGCCGTTGCCGCCGCCGGCGTTGAACTGCACCCGCGTGCAGATGTCCTGCAGGTGGCTCTGCTCGATGAACAGCGAGTGCGGCAGGGTGACCCGGGCGCCGGCGACGTTCGCTTCCCCGGGCCTGGTGGTCAGGACCGCCTTCAGGGCCGGGTGGCCGGTGCGCCGGAGGGCCCCTTTGAGGCTGAGCTTCAGCTGCGGCGCGAAGGGCAGGGACTCGCAGCCGCCGACCTGGAAGCGGGCGCCGAGGGCGGCGGCCCGTCCCAGGGTCGAGAGCGCCGTGCCGGCGATCGCCATCGGCTCGCAGTTCGTCGGGTTGAGGGTGAACCCGGGCCGGTCGAGCTCCAGCGCGATCGAGCGCACGTCGAGCGGGATCCCTTCGAGCATGCTCGGGATCGGCCCGGCGACGGCGTGGATTCGCGCCGTCTCCGGATCGACGTAGAGCAGCGCCCTGACAATGACGGTGCCGAGGTCGAACGGGCCGGCCACGGCCGGGGTGACGACCGCCATCGAGAGCGGCGCGCCCCGGTGGGGGCCGGCCAGGTAGGCGGCGCCGGTGACGTGGTGGGGCCTCGGGCCGGCGCCGGTGGCGACCGTGACCGTGCCCACCCGCGAGGCCGCGGGACAGGCTGGAGCGGCCAGCTCGGCGCGGCCCGCGCGCGTCGCCGCCCGGGCGATGTCCTGCTCGGAGCAGCGGGGGACGCCGGCCAGCCGGCCGGTCAGGCCGGGCGGCAGGGTGAGGCCGACGCCCTCGACCTCCTGCGAGCCGTCGCCGCGGGAGAGGCGCATGACGAAGGGGCTGTAGGCGCCCGCCTGGGGGGCGAGCGTGCCGGCGGTGAAGGCCGGGGCGTGGGGCGCCTGGTCCGCGCTCGCGGCGCACGCCGAGCCGTCCGCGCCGGCGGCGATCTCGAACGAGCTCGATCGCGTCGCCTCCTCGCCCGCCGGCGCGGTCCAGGGAGTGAGCACGGCCTCGGTCGCGAAGGTCCCGCAGGTCGCGGGAGTCTTCAGCGCCGCCCGCGGGCCGTCGAAGAAGTCGAGCTCGAAGTCTTCGAAGGGCAGCTGCGGGCTCTGGTCGAACGTCGTCGTCAGCTGGCCGGTCTCGCGGTCTGATTCGACCGCGCCCGCGAGCTTGACGACGATCCCCGTCCGCGGGTCCTCGACGGCGATGTAGAGCGCGAGCAGGGAGCCGAAGGGGTTGTCGTAGGGCGTCGCCACGTAGACGCCTCCCCGCAGAGGCCGCTCGAGCAGCGGCGTGCCGACCTCGACGGTGCCGATCTTCGAGGCGTCGGGGCAGCGCGCCGGCCCCTCCCCGCCCAGCTCGATCTGCGCCGGCGCGCAGCCGGCGAGGCCGTCGGCGCTCGCCGGGTTGACCACGAGGCCCTCCGGCAGCGCGATCACCGCCTTGCGCAGGTCCGCCGTGCCGGGCTCGGCGGCGTTCTGAGGCTGGGGGAGATGGAGGTCGACGTGGAGGCCGGTGGGCGAGCCGGCGCTGGCGGTCGTCGGCGCCAGGGCGAAGCTCGGCTCGAAGGGGACCTCCTCGCACCCTTCCATCGGCGGCATCTCCGAGCGCGCTTCGACGAAGTCGCCGGGCCCCTGCCAGGCGTCGACCCTGAGGCTCGCGACCGGGGCATCGGCGCACGAGGTCGGGTTACGCAGGAACGGCTTCGGGTCGGCCGCGAGCTCCTCGTCGCTGGGGCATTCGCCGCCGAGGTCCGCCGTGGTCTCGCGCCCGCCCGGCGCGGGACAGAACCGTTCGTCGTCGTGCGCCGGGTCGTGGGGGACGCCCCAGATCGTCGCTTCGACCGAGATCAGCCCTTCGGCCGCGGTCGTGTTCAGAGCGGCGGCCTCGACCCCGTAGCCGGAGCCGGCGTCGAGGCCAGCGTCGACGTGAGCGGCGCCGTTGACCGGGCTCGGCAGCGGCGTGCCCAGCTGGGCGGCGACGCCCGGAGGCGGCACCAGGTTGTAGAGCGGCAGCTCGTGGGGCGCTTCCGGCGCCTGCCGCCGGTTGCCTTCGATCCGCAGCACTCCCACCTGGGCGGCGCCGCTGCAGACGGCGCGGATCAGCTCGTGCTGCGCGCACCGCGGCGTCGCCAGCGGGTTACCGATCAGCCCCGGCGGCAGGTTGGTGACGATGCTCTTGGCGTTGACCACGGCGAAGCCGGGGAAAGCCGCTCCCCAGGGGTTTTCGGGAGCGGTGCTGAGGCGGAAGCTCTCGCTCAGGCGGTCTGGGTGGCCGCCCGCCTGGAGATCGCTCGGTGCCGCCTCGAAGGACTCGATCGCGAAGGTGAGGAAGGTCACTCCCTCCCCGACGTCCTCCCCGGCCTGGTTCGCGGCGAGGAAACGGAAGCGGTAGCGGGCGCCCGGCTCCAGGCCGCTCACCGTGGCGGTCGCCTCCTGGCCGCTGAACCCGACCGGGAGGACGCTCGGCGCGCAGGGCAGCTCGGTGGCCCCGGCGAAGCCCGATTCCCGGAACTGCGCCTCCGCCACGTACTCCGCGGCGCAGGTGGTCTCGTACCCGTGGGGGTTGACGCGGGCCCTCAGCGTCGCGGTGAAGGTGCCGTCGCCCTGGCCCGAGATCTCATACGCCTCGCGGTCGATCGTCGGAGGCCCGTACGTCCCCAGGGTGGTGAAGGTCATGTCTTCGCCCACCCCCGTTTCGCCGCCTTCGTTCCGCGCCACCAGCCGGTAGTGGTAGGTGGTGTTCGGTTCGAGATCCGCCGGCGTCGCCTTCACGAGCTTGACCTGTTCGGATTCCCCGTAGGGCGGCGGCGGTTCGCAGGTCGCCCGCCGGTCGTAGGCGCCTCCGCCCGCGTAGAAGCCCTCGCTCGCGTATTCGAATTCGCAGGCGGTGATCTTCGTCCCCGTCGAGTTGTGGCAGACCACCCCCAGCAGAAGGCATTCGGGGCTGTTGAAGAGGACCTCGTGGTAGACCCGGCCGCGCAGCTCGGCGCTGGTCTCACCGACGTTTTTCGCCGCTTCGGTGACCACGATCGGAGCCGTGCCCGCTTCCACCGGTTCTTCCGCCGCCGTGGTCCGCGAAGCGCCCGTCCCTTCGCCCGGCAGCTGGCCGAGGGCAAACGCCGACGCCGACGCCCCGCTGCCCTGCTTGCGCTGTCCGCTCTTGCGGTGCCCGCGCTTGTGGCGGTGCTTGCGCTTCTTCTTCTTCGCGGCGGGCGCTTCCCTGACGTTGCCCGCGCCGGCGAAGCTCGCGCTTCCGGGCGCCGGGAAGTTCGGCGCCGGCGCCGCGGGAGGACGGCACTCCGCTTCGCTTGCGCAGGGCGGCGGGGGATCGCTGGCCGCCGGGAAGCCGCCGTCGACGCGGGCGTCGTAGACGTCGAAGGCGGTGTCTCCGTCCGCCCCCAGAAGCGGGTCCGGGGTCATGAAGAAGACGTCGGAGCCATCGGCGCTGGCGTCGAGGAAGACCGCTTCGAGCTCGCTCTCGCCATCGGAGATCAGCGCCAGCTCGCCTGAGGTCGCGTCGTACTCGTAGACGCTGAGCGCGCCGCCCGTGTCCTCGGGCAGGAGCGCGTCGTAGCTCTCGAAGAAGACCCGGCCGTCGTCGCTGAGGTTGCGCTGCGGATAGAGGGCGCGCTGGTAGGTGTTGCCGGCGGGGGCCGCCGGCCAACGGATCGTCGCCGGGGCGGTGGGCCGGACGCTCGGGTCCGGGTTGCAGGAGGCGCAGCCCAGCTCCTCGGTCGCGGCGTCGTAGACGAAGATCTGCGCGTGCGCCCCCTCCCCCGGCAGCTCGCTGCCGGGGTCCCGGTTGTCGTAGCCGGTCAGGGGGCGGATCGAGTTGAAGGTGAGGAAGCGGCCGTCGCCGGAGACCCGCGAGGTGAGGCCGCCGAAGCCGGTTATCAGCCCGTCTTTCCCGTAGAGGAATTCGCAGCCTCCGCGGGCGGTCCAGTCGCAGGAGTCGCCATAGGCGACGCGGCAGAACTCCTGCGAGATCGATTTCGTGCAGGTGGTCCCCCCCTCTCCGGTCCCTTCTTCGTCGCCGGCGAGGGTCGCGATGAAGGTGGTGGCCCCCGCGTGGTGGAGGTAGAGGTTGGGCTGACCAGGGATCGGCCCCGTCTCCCCGCCCAGCAACCCGGTGGCGACGAAGTACACGTACGGACTGCCGCTCTCTTCTTCCTCCCGCGTCCCCGCGTTGGTGCCGCTGAGGCCCAGCACTCCCGCTTCCGGCGCCGGCGTCAGATTGGTGAGCTCGCAGGCTCCGCCGTCTTCCCGCGGCAGCTCGCAGCGGTAGAGGTTGCGGCCGCTGCCGGGGACCGTGTCGGCGGTCAGCAGGTGCGAGGCATCGGCCGTGAAGTAGACCGCCGTGCCCTCCTCGTTGGCGGCCATGAACTCGCCGCTGCCGCTGCTCGCGCCCGGCAGTCCCGACTGCGCGGCGTCGACCCGGACGGTGGTCGTCCCGTTCTCCCGCACGTAGAGGCCGCCCGCCGCTTCGAAGAAGATGCGCGAGCCGTCCGCCGAGACGGCATGCCGGAAGGCGGCGACGTTGGGGGTGAGCTGGGACGGTGGCACCCTGCCTGCGCCGATCCCGCCGCCGCCGTTGTTCCTGGTCGCGCCCGCGAGGCTCCCTTCCACCGGGCTGCCGTCGGGGAGGACGGTGACGAGCCTGACGCTGCCCCCGCCAAGGGCGTCCTCCGTCCACTCGTAGAGGTTGTCGTGGCCTTCCCAGCACTCCCGCTCCCCTGCTTTGCAGGCCTCTTCGACCTCCGGCGAGATCCGTTCCGCCTCCGCGGCGAGCGGAAGTTCCTCTTCGAAGACGACGTGGCCGAGGTCGTCCGAGCCGGCCAGGAAGGAGGCGGGAAAGTATTCCTGCCCGTTCCTGGAGGGCCGCGGGTGGGGCGCCCCCACGGGGGTCGGGTTGAGGAGCCGGTACGAGGCGTCGCCGTCGCGCAGGAAGACGTTCTGGAAGCCCTCCCGCTCTTCGAGGCCCTCCGGCAACTCGCCGGCGAGGCGCGGTTCCTCATGGCCGCATTCGAGCCCTTCGCCGATGAAGGGACCGCCGGGGGAGAGCTTCGATTCCTGGGCGATGCCGTCGACGAGCACCCCCCGCTCGAGCTCCGCCGACCAGCCGGCCATCCCGACGGCCTGCTGGCAGGCGAGGCCGTACTCGACCGACTGCGGCGGGATCGCGTTCTCGCTCTCCCAGCCACCCGCCGAGCGCGTCGAGAGGTAGTGCAGGCCCGGGACCCCGGGCGGGTAGGGACGGGAGAGCGCCCCCTCGGGCAGGGCGTATTCCGACCACCAGGCGAAGCGCCCGCCGCCGAGGGCGGCGCGAGCGCCCGCGACGCCGTCCGCTTCGCGCTCCCCCCTGTTGAGGGTGAGGGCGCCGACCGGTTCGCCCGCGTCCTTCCCCGCCGGCGTCACCAGCTCGTAGGCGCGGCAGTCGGGAAGCGCGGCGCTCCCCTGTTCGGCCCGCCGGGCCTCGTTGGCGCATTCGGCCGCCCGTCCGGTCGCCGGGAAGAGAGCGAAGCCGAGGACGAGCGCGGCGAGCGCGCTGCGGGCAAAGGCACCGGCACGGGGAGCGCCGGCGGCGCTCCCCGTGCTGCCTACCGCTGTGCCGTTTCCGGTCATCGTGCGGTCGCCTGGCGCCCGTGCCCTACGGGACTACCTTGATCTGCTTCCCTTCGAGGGCCGTCGTCATGGTTTCGCCCGGCACCGCTTCGCCGACGGCGGACTGTTCAGGCCCGAACGGAGCGGTCCCTTCGCCTTTGGTCAGGAGGAAGTGCGAGGCCCCCGCTCCTTCGACCTGGGTCCATGCCTGGGTGCCGCCCGCCTGGATGAATTCGAGGTTCAGGGTCGAACGGAATTCGTTCAGCTGGGTGGTCCTGATCTGGCCGATGAGCGAGCCGGTCACCGTCAGGTCCTCTTCGACCGGAATCGGGCCGACCGAGGATTTGCAGGTGAATTCAGCGAAGGCCCCCGCGCTGGGTTCCAGCAGGAGGCCGACCTGGACACCAAGCGTGTCGAGGTTGACGGGCCGTCCGACGATCGTGCCCGTCCAGATTTCACCCGAGGTCTTGCCCGAGGTGGTGCAGGGCAATGCGGGGAGATGTTCCGCAAAACAGCCCTTGAACTGGACAGAGACTCCGGCGACCGC
>DATHFL010000020.1:0-6804 GCA_035318125.1 Solirubrobacterales bacterium
TCCTGGCCTTGTTCGGCCGAGCGCTCCAGGGCACTGTCATCCTTCCTGCGCTACTACAACCGGCGCAGGCCCCACAGCTCTCTTGGAGATCGGCCGCCGATCAGCCGTGTTCACAACGTCCGTGGGTAGGACAACTAGACCCCCTCCGAGGATTGTGTCCAAACGCCCACTAATCTGTGACGGATGCAGGGAAAGGTTCGAGTACTCCAGCAATGGGCCGGAGCCAAAGATGGCTGGCAATGCAACCTTTCACTAAGGGCCGACGAGGAAGACGTGGTGGTAGACGCAACCGCTCTGCGGTTTGCGGTCCCGACCTTTCTTCTGCGTCTTCGTGCCTTCGTGGAGTGGCACCTTGAACGCGGTCATCGTGTAGAAGTGATCGCCCCGCGCAGTCCGGCCGTGGCTCGCTACATGGCTCGAATGGGGATCGCCGCAGGATTGCCACAGGGCGTCTTTGCCGGTCTGCCGAACGCAGCGTCGACCGGCGAGACCGACGTGCTGATTCCCATTTGTCAGCTCCACCAGCCGAGCGACGTCGATGCCCTTGGCGAGAAGCTGGTCCCGCTTTTCCTTGGTCACTCCGACGACGTTGCGGTATTTGCCAACACCATGCACATGGCGACCTCTGAGCTTTGCGGGAACGCGGTCGAGCACGGCAAGAATGATCTCGGTTGCTACGTCGCCGCCCAGCGCTATGAGCGGCCCAATAGGCGGACTGTGCTCTCGCTCGGCGACCTTGGCTGCGGGATCCCCGAGCACATGCGCAAGCGCTTTCCCGACCTCTCTGGCGATCGCAGCGCCATCAAAGAGGCCGTGAAACACGGGGTCACCGGCACCAAGGAGGAGCACCGCGGCAACGGCTTCCACTGGGTGATGAAAGCTGCGCAGGATTCCCTGATGCGCGGGGCGACCCTTGATATCCGTTCCGGCAGGGGGCAGCTCCTACAGCAGGCGACCGTTAATCCCCCTGGCATTGCGACGATGACGAGGTCCGCTCCCAACAAGATCGGGACGTGGGTGACCTTTGAGATTGGCCCCCTAGCATCGGTTTAGCAAAGCTCGCGATTTGCCGATGTAGCCCTAAAATTGGCTACCAATTAGCCGACTAGATCTATATCCTGAAATTTGATTCTGTTTTCGTGCCAGCCGTACCCGGCCAGACCCGAGGAGGACGGGGATGACCTTTCAACTCGCCTCATATGGAGCCGTCTTTTCAACCCGCCCCCTGGGCGCGAAGCTTCGCGACCAAGCACTTTCGGAGCGCCACAACGGCGATGTCCTGACGATCTCGTTCGCCGGCGTTCAGAGCGTCAGCTACTCCTTCGCCGATGAATTTCTCGGCCCGATCATGGTTGAGGGCAAGGCCAATCTGTCCGACGTGCCAGAGCAGCTTCAAGGCATCATCCTCGGCGCATTGGAACGACGCGGGATGACCGTCGACGAGAGTGAGATCTTCGGCGTCTGCGCTTGATTCAGCCGCCCCGTTCAGCCTTCCGAGCCCCTCGTCTTAAGGCGGGGGGCTTTTTCGTGGCTGACCAGCTCGCCAGCTCAGTCTGATCCACGCCAACAAAAACGACCCCGGGGAAGGGTCCCGGGGTCGTTGATCACTCCGTCGGGTTTGGCTCTGCGCTTACAGGGCGGGGCGCATCTGACGCAGGCGGCGGACCCGCTCTTCGATCGGGGGGTGGGTCGAGAAGAGGCCGGCGATGCCCCCGCCCTTGAAGGGCTTGACGATGTAGAGGGGCTCGGCCGCCTGGTTGACCTGCATCGGGATCGCTTCGGCGCCCTGCTCCAGCCGCAGCAGCGCGCTCGCCAGCGACTCGGGGTTGCCGCAGATCTCGGCGCCGCCGGCGTCGGCCGCGTACTCGCGCTGGCGCGAGATCGAGAGCTGGATGATGCTCGCGGCGATCGGGGCCAGGAGGACCATTGCCAGGGCGGAGACCAGGCTCAGCGGCGAGTTGTCGTCGCCGCCGAACCACATGAACATGTAGGCGAGGTAGGTGATCGCGGCGCCGATCGCCGAGGCGACCGACTGGATGAGGATGTCGCGGTGCTGGATGTGCGCGAGCTCGTGCGCGAGGACGCCGCGCAGCTCGTCCTCGGAGAGCAGTTTGGTGATCCCCTGGGTGACCGCCACCGCCGAGTGCTTCGGATTGCGGCCGGTGGCAAAGGCGTTGGGCTGGTCCTGGGGGATCATGTAGAGGCGCGGCATCGGCAGGCCGGCGCGCGTCGTCAGTTCGCGGACGATCTGGTAGAGCCGCGGCGCTTCGGCCTCGTCGATCGGCTTCGCGCCGCTCATTTTCAGCGCCAGCTTGTCGCTGAAGAAGTACGAGCCGAGGTTGATCAGCAGCGCGATCACGAGGAACACGCCAGCGGTGCTGGGGCCGCCGATCAGGGCGCCGATCAGGACCAGCAGGCCCGAAAGGGAGGCCAGCAGGATCGTGGTCCGCAGGGTCGCGCCCCAGGTGGATTGCTTGGTGGTGGTCATCGCGTCAGTAGCTCCTGGTTAGAAGTTGCCGTCGAAGTATCCGCCGAAAACGCCGATTCGCCTATAGGTGGAATCCCCCTCCCGGGCCGGGGCCATCCCCTATGCCCGGCGTTCGTCCTTTGTTATCCATACGCGGCACAAAGGACGAACGCCGCCTAGGGTTGGGCCATGACCCTGACCGTGATCGGGCTCGCGCTCGTGGTCCTGGCGCTCGTGGTCGCGCTGGCGCGCGAGCGGCGGCGGCTGCGCCCGCTCGAGGACCTGATCGAGGCGATGGAGAAGGTCGATCTCTCGAGCCCGCGCCCGCTCCTCCCCACTTCGATCGACGGCGTCGCCGAGACCGAGGAGGTGGCGCGGATCGAGCTCGCCTTCCTGCGGATGATGCGGCGGCTGGAGGCCGAGCGCCGCCGCGCCGGCTCCGCCGCCCTGCGCGCCCAGGAGGAGGAGCGCACCCGCGTCGCCCGCGACCTCCACGACGAGGTGAACCAGTCGCTGACGGGGCTGCTGCTGCGGCTGGAGGCGGCGCGCGAGGCGGCGCCCCCCGCGCTGGAGGGCGAACTCGCCGAGACCAAGGCGCTGGCCAACCAGGCGATGACCGAGCTGCTCTCGCTGGCGCGACAGCTGCGGCCGACCGCGCTCGACGACCTCGGCCTGGCGGCGGCGGTCGGCGGCCAGGTCGAGCAGCTGGGACGGGGCGAGATCAAAGCCAACCTCCAGGTCGAAGGCGACTTCTCCGACCTCGACGGCGACGCCCAACTGGTCGTCTACCGGGTCGCCCAGGAGGCGCTCTCCAACGCCGCCCGCCACAGCGGCGCCGGCAGGGTCGAGGTGCGACTGCGGCGTGCCGACTCCGGCGGCGTCGTCCTCGAGGTCGCTGACGACGGCCGCGGCTTCGCCTTCGACGAGTCCCAGCGCGGCCTCGGGATCGCCGGCATGCGCGAGCGCGCCCTGCTGATCGGCGCCGAGCTGACGATCGAGTCCCGCCCCGGCCGCGGCACCACCGTCCGCCTCACCGTCCCCAGCTGACGGGCCGCTTTGTCCAACTTCCGCCGCCGACGGGACGAAATGTCCATGTCGGTGAGTCATTTCGTCCCGTCGGCATCAAGGTGGGCGACGGATTGGCCCATCGGGGAGACTGAGGCCATGAAGGTGCTGATCGCCGACGACCATGGGATCGTCCGTTCCGGGATCCGGCTGCTCTTGGAGCGGCAGCCGGACATCGAGGTCGTGGCCGAGGCGGCGGACGGGGCCGAGGCGCGCGACCTGGCGGTGCGGGAGCGGCCGGACCTGGCGATCCTCGACGTGAAAATGCCGAAGCTGACGGGCTTGCAGGCGACGCGGGAGATCAAGAAGCAGGCGCCTGAGGTCGGCGTCCTGATCCTCTCGATGCACGACGACGAGCGCTACCTGTTCGAGGCGCTGAAGGCGGGCGCCTCCGGCTACGTGCTGAAGGCGCAAGCAGATACCGATCTACTCGCCGCAATCCGGGCGGTCGAGAGGGGCGAGCCCTTCCTCACCCCGGAGGCGCAGCGGACGCTGATCAAGGACGTGCTCGAGCGCGGCTCCAGTGGCGAGGAGGAGCTGACGCCGCGCGAGGAGGAGATCGTCAAGCTCGTCGCCGAGGCGCACACGACCAGGCAGATCGCCGAGATCCTCCACCTCTCCGAGAAGACGGTCGAGAACCACCGCGCCAACGCGATGCGCAAGCTGGGGATGCGCGACCGGGTCGAGCTGGTCCGCTACGCGATCCGCCGTGGCCTAATCGAGCCATAACCGACCGCTTCGGTAGGATTTAGATTCGATGCTGTTCTCGACCAAAGCCGAGTACGGAGTGCGCCTGATGGTCGAGCTGGGCCGCCAGCCCGGCTCGCAGCCCGTCTCGCTGGGCTCGGTCGCCGAGGCCGAGCGGCTGCCGCTCTCCTACCTCGAGCACCTGGTCGCGAAACTGCGCAAGGCGGGCCTCGTCACCTCGACCCGCGGCGCCCACGGCGGCTACCAGCTGGCGAAACCGGCGGCGGAGATCACGATGGACGCGGTGGTCGAGGCGCTCGAAGGACAGATCGCGCCGATGGAGTGCTTCCACGACACCCCCGAAGGCAAAGTCCTCTGCTCGCATGAGAGCGACGGCGACCAGGCCTGTTCGACCAAGCTCCTCTGGATGCGGGTCCAGGGCGGCGTCACCAAGGCGCTCGCCGGCACCACGCTGGCGGAGCTGGTCGAGTTCTCGTCGCCCAGCGCCCCCACCCGGGCCGCGGTCGGCAGCGCCGCGTAACGAACTTCACAACCCCAGAAACGGAGCGAAATTGGCTGAGCTGGAGATACGCAACCTGCACGTGAAGGCCGAGGACAAGGAGATCCTCCGCGGCCTCGACCTCGACGTCGAGAAGGGCAAGGTGCACGCCTTGATGGGGCCGAACGGCTCCGGCAAGTCGACGCTCGCCAACGCGATCATGGGCCACCCGGCGCTCGAGGTGACCGAGGGCACGATCGCCTTCAAGGGCGAGGACATCACCGAGGCCGACCCCGAGGCGCGCTCGCAGGCGGGCCTCTTCATGGCCTTCCAGTACCCCGTCGCGATCCCCGGCGTCTCCGTCTCCAAGTACCTGCGGATGATCATCAACGCCCACCGCGAGGCCCGCGGCGAGGAGCCGATCAAGATCAAAGACTTCGCCCGCACCGCCCAGGAGGCGATGGAGCTGGCGAACATCCCCAAAGACTTCTCCGGCCGCTACCTCAACGACGGCTTCTCCGGTGGCGAGAAGAAGCGGATGGAGCTGCTGCAGCTGGCGCTGCTGCGGCCCGAGCTCGCGATCCTCGACGAGACCGACTCCGGCCTCGACATCGACGCCCTGCGGACCGTCGCCGAGGGCGTCAACAAGTTCGCCGGTCCAGACATGGGCGTCCTGATCATCACCCACTACCAGCGCATCCTCCACATGGTGAAGCCGGACCAGGTCCACGTCATGTACCAGGGCCGGATCGTCAAAGCGGGCGGCCCGGAGCTGGTCGAAACGCTGGAGGAGAAGGGCTACGGCTGGATCAAGGAGGAGGTGGAGGCGGGCGCTGCGGCCTGACCTCGCAACGATGGAGCCGGTGAGCGCCAAGAGCCCTGCTGCGGCGGCCCCGTTCTCCGTCGAGAAGGTCCGCGCCGCCTTCCCGGCGCTGGAGCGCGAGGTCAACGGCCGGCCGGTCGCCTACCTCGACAGCGGCGCCAGCGCCCAGCGGGTGCTGGCCTCGATCCAGGCGGTCGACCGCTACGAGCGCCGCCACCACTCCAACGTCCACCGCGGCTCCCACACCCTCTCGGCCGAGGCGACCGAAGCCTACGAGGGGGCGCGGGCGACGGTCGCCGACCACATCGGCGCCACCGACCGCCGCGAGGTCGTCTTCGTCCGCAACGCGACCGAGGCGATCAACCTCGTCGCCCGGGCCTGGAGCGACGCCAACGTCGGCGCCGGCGACCGCCTGCTCCTGACCGAGATGGAGCACCACTCGAACGTCGTCCCCTGGCAGCAGCTGGCGGAGCGGGTCGGGGCGGAGATCGACTGGGCGCCGGTCGACGACGAGGGTCGGCTCGACATGGACGCCTTCGCAGCGCTGCTGGAGCGCGGGCCGAAGCTGGTCGCCGTCACCCACGTCTCCAACGTGCTCGGGACCGAGAACCCGATCGCCGAGATCGCCCGCCAGGCGCACGCCGCCGGGGCGCTGGTGCTGGTCGACGGCGCCCAGGCGGCGCCGAAGATGCCGCTCGACATGGCGGCGCTCGGGGTCGACTTCTACGCGATCACCGGCCACAAGCTCTACGCGCCGACCGGGATCGGCGCGCTCTGGACCAGGCTCGACCTGCTGCGCGAGATGCCGCCCTTCCTCGGCGGCGGCTCGATGATCCGCAAGGTGACCAAGGAGGGCACGACCTACGCGGACCCGCCGGCGCGATTCGAGGCCGGGACGCCGGCGATCACGCAGGCGATCGGGATGGCCTCGGCCTTCCGCTGGCTCGACATGGTCGGGATGGAGGCGGTGCGCGAGCACGAGGAGCAGATCGCCGACTACGCCCTCGCGCGGGTGGCGGAGGTGCCGGGCCTGCGCGTCTTCGGCCCGCCCCCCGGCGACGACCGCCTCGGCCCGGTCTCCTTCGAGATCGACGGCATCCACGCCCACGACGTCTCCGAGATCCTCGACCGCCACGGCGTCGCCGTGCGCGCCGGCCACCATTGCGCGCAGCCCCTGATGGCGGCGCTCGGCGTGGAGGCGACGGCGCGGGCGAGCTTCGGGGTTTATAACGGCAAAGCAGATGTCGAGGCGCTGATGCGCGG
>DATHFL010000021.1:0-3163 GCA_035318125.1 Solirubrobacterales bacterium
CCCGCCTCATCGATCGCGACCACGTCTGCCTCATAGCTGCGGCTGCGCATCTCCCCCCCCTCCCAACGGCGGAGCTGGCCCCACCAGCGACCCACCTCGACCGCCTCCTCGACGCTGCGGAGGGCCCACTGCCGGCAGACCTGCTCGAAGGCATCCTCGGAGACGAACTTGTCGAGCTGGGGCAAGACGCCCTCGACGAGGTACAGGTCGGCGTCGCGCCGGGTTTGCAGGCGGCTCTCGCGCGGCGCGACAAATCGAAACCAGAAGCGCAGAAAAGGGTCGGTGATCGCGTAGTGGACCTTCTTCCCGGAGGAGCCGGTGACCGGGTAGCGGCGCTCGACCAGCCCCATCCCCTCAAGCATCTCGAGGAAGGGGCGTGCTTCCTCAGAGCGGCTGCGGCCGATCCGCTGAGCGATCTCGTTCAGTCGCGTCGTTCCACCGGCAATCGCGCGCAAGCACGACATGTAGGTATCGACGTCGCGAAGCCGGCTCTCCTGTGCGAGCAGGAAGCGTGGCTCCTCGCGCAGTAGGCCGTCGGGGTAGAGGACCGCGCGCCTGATCGCTTCGGCGAGGTCGGCGTCGCTGTCGA
This sequence comes from Solirubrobacterales bacterium, assembly GCA_035318125.1. Taxonomy (GTDB): domain Bacteria; phylum Actinomycetota; class Thermoleophilia; order Solirubrobacterales; family 70-9; genus VAYN01. The sequence goes on from DATHFL010000021.1 coordinate 590, forward strand.
TCTCCTTCAGGTAATAAGGCATCCCACCGAAAACCGCCCAGGCGCGAATCTGGTCGTCGATGGTCCAACCTTTCGTGAAGGGGGCGACGTCGGCAAAGCCGAAGGGCTGCAGCCGCATGGAACCGGTGCGGCGCCCGTAAGTGGTAGCGCCATAGCCGACGACAGCGTCCTCGAAGAAGCCGACGTCGGACCCCGACAAGCAGAGCAGCAGGTCCGGATTGTCCTCGTGCTCGAGGATGAAGCGGTTGAGGAGCGAGCCGATCTCCGGCTCCTGGCGGGCAATGAACTGGAACTCGTCGAGGACGATCATCGTCTGGCCCTCTTCCAAGAGCTCACCGAAGGCGGCGAGGGCCGCGCGCCAACTGGTCAGCGGCTGCTCGGCATACACGCCTTTGCCGGTAAACCGGGCCAGTTCAGCGGTGAGGTCCTCGAGCTGGTCTTGGCGGCTGCCCGAGGTCGCCTCAAAGTAGAACTGCCGGCAGCGCTCGCCGAAGTGCAGGAGCAGCTGGCTCTTCCCTACCCGGCGGCGACCATAAAGCGCGAAGTACTCCGCGCGATTCGATCGGAGGCGTTCATCAAGGGCAGATAGCTCATCGGTCCGATTGTGAAAGTCCATAGCTACAAACTACTATACTACAGATTACTATTTTGTAGTTTAGTTTTCTGTATTACCTTATGAGGGTGGGGTGCTAGGTATCGCCCGCAGCGGGCCGTTCCTCGCACCGCAAGCGCGGGGATCGAGCTTTCCGCGTACCTTCCAGACGGTGACGGGCCCGCTGCGCAGGAGCGGGCGGACCGCGTCCTCGCCGCGCAGCCAGCGGGCCTCAGGGGAGGGGATCGGGTTGCCGGGGTGGAGGAAGTTGAGGAAGGGAGCGGTGACCAGGTAGTCGAGGTCGGCGCGCTCGACGGCAGCGCGGAAGGCGGCGCAGGTGGGGATCGCGTTGAAGGCGCCGTGCGGGCCCTCCTCGCCGAGGTAGCTGACCTCGTTGGTGAGGTCGGTGCCGTAGAAGCCGTAGCCGGAGAAGCCGGCGGTGGTGCCGGCGAGGCCGATGCGGGCGTCCTCGACGCCGCGGGCCCAGCGGTAGGCGGCGTTGAGGTCCATGCCGGGGATCTGCTCGTCGGCCGAGCCGGTGTTGGCGAAGCGGTCGTCGAGGTAGTTGCGCTGCAACGGGTAGCCGATCGCGACGAGGGCGAGGAGGAGGCCGGCGGCGGCCGCTGCGAGGGCGGCAGTACCGGCGCCGCGCGAGCGCAACCAGAGCAGCAGCGCCGGCACCAGGACCGCGAAGACGACGAAGCAGAAGGCGAAGACGCGCGCCTTGTCGTGGAGGGCGTCGTCGGGCCGGTTGGTGGCGAGGAAGACGAGCACCAGCGCCCCCAGCAGCCACCACTGCCGCCGTACGCCGTCGAACCAGCGGTCGAGCGGCAGCAGGACGATCCCCGCCAGGAGCGCCGGGATCACGTAGCGGATGTTGATCCCGAAGCCGACCGGTTCCCCCTCCGCCCCGGCGGCGCTGAGCGGGGTGAAGAGGTAGGCGAGGAGGCCGAAGAGGGCCACCCCGCCGATCCAGCGCAGGATGCGGTCGCGGCCCCTGAAGACCGCCAGCAGCGCCGCCGCCGCGGCGCCGAAGACGACCAGCGGCCAGAGCGCCCCGAAGGCCTCGTGCAGGCCGGGGCCGAAGTACTCGCGCCAGACCCCGGTGTCGGTGGCGTAGTGGGCGATGCTGAAGTCCGGCCGCCCTTCCTGCAGCCGCTCCGGGTGCGGCAGCGAGATCGGCCCCAGCGACTCCACCTCCGGGATCGGGTTCCCCGCCACCACCAGGTTGCGCAGGTACCAGAAGGCCCCGCCGGCCAGCGCGGGCAAGGTCCACCACGCAGCCGCCGCCCACCGCCTCCCAGCAGGCGCCAGCACCACCACCGCAACCGTCAGCGCCGCCGCCATCGCCAGCGCCGTGACCCGCGTCCCCGCCGCCAGCCCCGCAGCCAACCCAGCCGCCGCCAAGGCCCAGCGCTCCATCCCGCGGTTCCTTTCGGTCTCCTGGCGTCCGAAAGGAACCACGCGATGGCTCCAGGCCTCGACCAGGATCGCGATCGAGGCCAACAGAAGCGCCGCAGCGGCCAGATCGTTCTTCGCGGCCCCCGGGTCCCTCACCACAAGCGTGTGGCACTCCAGCAAGATCGCAGCAGCCACCACCGCCAGAGCCCCGCGTCCGTAGGGCCGCCCCACGCAGTACGCCGCCAAAAAGGCGACAGCAAGCCACCCGAAGTTCAGGAACAGCGACAGCGTGTCCCGCCCCGTGAGCAGGATCCCAACCCCGTGCAGCAACTCGGAGTTCTGTGGGTAAAACCAGTTGGTGAACACCGTCTCGGTGTGATGCATCCCGACCACGGAGTGGCTCTGCACCATCTCCACCGCAAACGGCATGTGGTACCAGAGCGAATCGAAGTTGAAGATCCCCCTGTCCAAAGCGTGCTTCGTAGTAACGGCCCAACTGAACGCAGTCGCCGCAATCACCAGCACCATCACGAACCACGCCCATCCGCCCCCACCGGCGGGTGGCGACGATCGGGAGGACT
>DATHFL010000022.1:0-8903 GCA_035318125.1 Solirubrobacterales bacterium
ACCTACGGCTCCTGGGAGATCACCGAGCCGGGCGCTAGCCTCTGATCATGGCCAAGCGCTCTAAGAAGCCAGCCGACCTCAACCGCCTTGCCGCCGCCATAGTCGGCGAGGCGACCGATGAGACGCCGCAGCCCCCCGAGAGCGCAGAAGCCGCGGCTGGGCGCTCTGGAGGCCTCAAGGGAGGCAAGGTGCGGGCTGAAAGGTTGTCCGCTGAGCGCCGCAGCGAAATAGCACGAGCAGCGGCTCGCGCTCGCTGGAAAAACTCAAACAGCTAATAGACCGGCTCCGCCTGCATCGACTGGATGTAGGCGATCCCTTTTTGGTTCTCGATGAGCTTGACGGCAGGGGTTGAAGCCATGGTCTGCACGGCGAGATGGTGGACCGTAAGAAGGGCGTCCTGAAACTGCCCGTCCGCCTCAAGCGGCGTCACTTTCAGCCCGATTTCTTTCGCCTTATCGAACTCGATGTGCCGAGCATGAGAAAGCGTGAGAACGTGATTGCCGAGCTCTTGGACTACTCGATCGGCTTTTTCTTCCTTGGCCGAGGAGCTCGCAAACATCCCGGTTATCAGCCAATCTTTGACGATCGTTTGCGCCCAAATGATGGCCTTCTGGCACTCCCCAATCAAGGTGGGGTTGTACTTCCCAATGATCGGCTGCCAAACCGGAATTTTGGCTGGATCAGCGGCGATTTCTTCAGCCGCCTGGTTGAACTCCTCAACAATGCCGTGCGCAGGCAACCCGCCAAACTGCGGATCGATCGGTCCAAGGCTTGAATGCTTGCCCATGACGATCTCTTTGCAGGCGCAAGCCATCATGGTCCCGGCCGAAAGCGCGAGCTGCGGAACGATGGCTCGAATGTCGTTGCCGAACATGCACCGCAGATAGCTAACCAGCGACTCTGCCGCGGCTAAGTCCCCGCCTGGCGTATGCAGAACGAGATCCAGGCCTTTTTTGCGATCCATCCCATGAATCGCGCTCATGAAGCCGTTCTTATCGGTGTCGTTGACGGTGAGCGGCTGAGGGTGCTGCCCGTAGATGATGGGCTTCTCCAGCCAAGCCGAGTAGTACAGGATCGTATTTCGGCCAGTTCGCTGAGATAGCCGTTTCAGATATTTCCGGCGTACTTGGTCGTGCGCGTTTCCGGCTTGCTGGACCTCACGCAGCAGTTCTCCCCAGTTCGGCATCGGCCGAACCCTAAATCATGAGCGCTCTTATTTGGGCTATTACTGGATGTTCTTCCCGCTAAGCGAATCAGCCGAAAGCGGGAAGTAGAGAGGCTGAGACGGTGGAGGAGCCTGCGGCTGGGCGGATGGTGGGGCCGTATTCCCCCCCAGGTTCATCTGCTGAAAGACCTTATGAATCTCGGTGTCCGTCAGTTTCCGTTTTTCAACCATGCTGCCCCCTTTCCCTCTGGACATCCGGAGCATTTCAGAATTCTAGGACAGATTTCGCTTTTCCGTCCGAACGCTCAAGCAGAATGGTCATTATGAACAGGCTGAGCACCGAAAAGCGCGCGCAGATCATCGGCTGCCTGGTCGAGGGCAACAGCATCCGCGCCACCGTCCGGATGACCGGCGCGGCCAAGAACACGATCACGAAACTGCTGGCCGATCTCGGGGAAGCCTGCGCCGAGTACCAGGATGGCGTCTTCCAAGACCTCCCTTGCAAGGTGGTCGAGGCCGACGAGATCTGGAGCTACTGCTACGCCAAGCAGAAGAACGTCCCGGAGCAGTTCAAGGGAACGCCCGGCTACGGGGACGTGTGGACCTTTACGGCCGTCTGCGCCGACACGAAGCTGCTCCCCTCCTGGCTGGTCGGGGAGCGCACCAAGTACGACGCGGCGGTCTTTCTCGAAGACCTGGCAAGTCGGATGGCAGGGCGCATCCAGCTCTCAACCGATGGTCATTCGATGTATGAATCGTCGGTGCGCCAGGCGTTCGGCGTCAACGTCGATTGGGCGCAGATCCAGAAGACCTATGCAGCCGATACGAGCCAGGGCGGCAAATACAGCCCTCCCGTCTGCATCGGGACCAAGCGCCGAGCAATGAAGGGCGACCCGGACCCCGACCGGATCTCAACCAGCTACGTGGAGCGACAGAACTTGACGATGCGGATGGGGATGCGGCGCTTCACGCGGCTGACTAACGGGTTCAGCCGGAAAGTCGAGAACCTCGCCCATGCCGTCTCCCTGCACTTCATGCATTACAACTTCGCGCGCCCGCACGGCTCGTTGAAGGAGCGCTACCCGCGCACCCCGGCTATGGCTGCTGGCGTTGCGGATCACATCTGGTCTCTGGAAGAGATCGCGGCGCTGCTGGACTAGATCCGCCGCAACGCCTGTTTGACTTTCCGCGCCGCCTGGCGACGGATGGCGTCGCCAAATCTACGGCGGCAGAAGGGGGTGATTGGCGATGGCCAAAAACCCACCCAAAGGACCGGGACGTGTTGGAGCGGTTCGAAATCGCTCCCAGTTCCTAGCGCCGAGTGGCAACTGGGCCAAGAGAGACCTAGATACGGGTCAGATCATGGACCAGAAGCTGGGAGGCGAGCCCTTCAAGGGCGTCCGTAAAGAGAAGTAAGGCCTAACGGCCTGTAGTGCGGGGCGAGAGTCGCAAGCTCTCGTCCCGTGTCCTTTGACTACCCCGCTTCGACTCCTGCAATTTGGCCTTTCAAACTGACCCAGTACCGCCGGCCCGTCCCGCTACACTTTGTGAAGTGAGCGATAGTCCCCAAGCCGCAATCACCCTCAGCGACAAGGCCGTCGAGAAGATCGGCGAGCTGCTCGGTTCGCAGGCAGAGGGCGCCGAGCAGGCGCTGCGGGTCGCCGTTCGCGGCGGCGGTTGCTCGGGCTTCCAGTACGCGCTCGCCTTCGACCAGGCCAAGGAGGACGACCACGTCTTCGAGGTCGACGGCGTCGCCGTCGTCGTCGACAAGGTCAGCATGCAGTTCGTCTTCGGCTCCGAGGTCGACTACGTCGAAGGCCTCCAGGGCGCCGGGTTCCAGGTCAACAACCCGAACGTCGTCGCCGCCTGCGGCTGCGGCTCCTCTTTCCAGGTCAAAGAGGACGCTGCGGAACAAGCGGCCGTTTAGCTATTCGATCTGCAGCGGGGGAGACTGCTGCGGCGCGGTCTGCTGCACCTGCGAAACCTGGGCGTTTTCCGGCTGCTCGGCGCCAAGGGCCTCGGCTAGTTCGCCGGACTCGAACATCTCCTCGACGATGTCGCAGCCACCCAGCAGCTCGCCATTGACGTAGAGCTGGGGAAAGGTCTGCCAGTCGGAGATCTCGGCCGTCACTTCGCGCAGCGGCTGCAGCGCGGGGAGGACGTCGATCGCGCCGTAGTCGACGTCGATCTGGTCGAGCACCTGGACCACGCGCATCGAGAACCCGCAGCGCGGCATGTCCGGGGTCCCTTTCATGAACAGGAGGACCGGGTTGGCGGCGATCAGCTCTTCGATTTTGGACTTCAGCTCTGGGTCGGCCATGGGCGCATTGTAGGGAGACGCCCTGGTCGGCTCAGATCTGGGTGACGATGAGGCCGGCAAGGCCCATGAACCCGGTGGCCATGACGACCACCAAGGCGATGAAGCCCTGGACCATCGCGTGCTGAAGGCCATCGACGCGCTGACTCAGTCCGTCGACTCGGGTGCTCAGCTCGCCGATCCGCTTGTCCAGGTCGTTGAGACGCGAGTCGATGCGGTTCTTGAATTCGTCGAGCCGTGAATCGGTCCAGGTGGATCGCATCGCCTCCATGCCTCCAAGCTAGAGGAAAAGGTTGTACGTGTGGCGCACGTAAGTGTAACTTTTTGTCGCCGAAGATGCGGACTAAGCGGGAACGCTGGTCTTCACCGACAGCGCGTGGATCGTGCCGTCGTCGAAGCGCTCCTTGACGGCACCCTTGACCAGCCGGTGCTGGTCGAGCCGCGAGAGGCCCTCGAACTGTGGGGCGACGACCGTCGCCCGGATGTGGTCGCCGGTGCCGGTTTCGTCGATCACCTCGGCCTCGGCGCCGGGCAGCGCCGCCTCGATCATCCCCTTCAGCTCGGCGAGGTCGGCGGGCACGCGCTCAGCCGGCGAGGCGCTCGCCGAGGGTCTCGAGCATCTCCTCGACCCGGACGAACTTGACCCGCGGGCGGCCGTGCGGCTCGCCGCGGCCGACCTCGGCCTGGTCGATCGCCTGCCAGTCCTCGAAGCTGACGTAGCGGACGCCCTTTTCGCGCAGCAGGTCCTCGACCGCGCCCGGCTCCGGGCTCTCGGGGCTCATCAGGGCGCCGGACTCGACGTCCTCGAAGAGGTTCTGGACCGTCTCCAGCGCGTCTTTCTTGTTGGTCCCGATCACGCCGGACGGCCCGCGCTTGATCCAGCCGGCGGTGTAGTGGCCGGTCTTGTGGCCGGCGTCGTGGGAGTCGAGGATGCGGCCGCCCTCGTTGAGGATCAGGCCGCGGCTCTCGTCGAAGGGGACGCCCTCGATCGGGATGCCGGTGTAGCCGACCGAGCGCAGGACCAGCCCGCACTCGAGCTCTTCGCGCTCGCCGGTGTCCTTGGCCCGCAGGGCGCCGCCTTCCTCGGCCAGCTCGTTGCGGCCGATCACGATCGATTCGACCTTGCCCTCGCCCTTGATCTCGACCGGCGAGGAGAGGAAGCGGAGGACGATGCGCTGCTCCTTGCCCTCTGGCTGGCGCCGCGAGAACTCCTTCAGCGTCTCGACGTTGACCCTGGTGGTCTTGTCGGCCTCCTCGGACTCGAGGAAGGCGGCGCTGGCGGGGTCGAGCTCGACCTCCTGTGGGTCGACGACGACGTCGGCGTCCTCCATCTCCCCGAGCTCTTTGATCTCGGGGTTGGTGAAGGCGGCCTGGACCGGCCCGCGGCGGCCGAGGACGACGATCTCGCGGATCTGCTTGCGATCGAGCGCCTCGATCGCGTGGTCGGCGGTGTCGGTCTGGCGCAGCTCGTGGTCGGTCAGGGCCAGCATCCGGGCGACGTCCATCGCCACGTTGCCGTTGCCGATCACCACCGCCCGCTCGCAGGAGAGGTCGAACTCCCTGTCCGCGTAGTCGGGGTGGGCGTTGTACCAGCCGACGAAGGCGGTGGCGGCGTGGCTGCCGGGCAGGTCCTCACCGGGGATGCCGAGCTGGCGGTCGGTCTCGCAGCCGACCGTGAAGACGATCGCGTGGTAGAGCCGTTCCAGCTCTTCGACCTCGACGTCATGGCCGATCTTGACGTTGCCGAAGAAGCGGAAGCCGTCGCGGGCGGCGGTTTTCTCGTAGACGCGGATCACCGACTTGATCTTCGGGTGGTCCGGCGCGACGCCCCCGCGCACCAGCCCGAAGGGGGTGGGGAGGCGGTCGAAGAGGTCGACCTGGGCGTGCAGGTCGCCGTCTTTGAGGATGTGCTCGGCGGCGTAGAAGCCGGAGGGGCCGGCGCCGACGATGGCGACGCGCAGGGGGGTCTCTTCAGTTCCGATCTTGCTCATGGGAGCGCGAAAGAATAGGGAAAGTCGTTTGTCAGCCGAGCGCGGGGGCGCCGCTGGCGACCGCGCTGGGAGTGCCGTCGAGCGCGTCGAGCGCCTTCGCGACTGACATTGCGACGCAGGTGAAGATCGGCGTCTCCCGCTCGGTGTACTCGCTCGACTCGGTCGGCCGCAGCTCGTTGACGAGGTCGAGGAATTCGCCCGGGTCGTCGCCCTCGAAGCAGACGACGAACTCCTGGTCGTCGATCCCGTAGGAGTAGGTCGTGTTGATCGTGATCTCGGGGTAGCGGCGGCCGACCTCGATGTGGCTTTTCATGATCCGGCCGCGCTCCTCCGGCGCCAGCCCGTACCAGCGGCGCTGCTTGACCATCGGGTAGAGGAAGAGGTACTTGCGCTCGGAGGTGCAGATCTCGGGCCGCGCCTGCTCCTCGGAGTAGGGCGAGCGTTTGGTCATCGAGAGGAACGAGTGGGGCGTGGTCGCCCATTTCGCCAGGCCGCTCTGACCGAGGACGACGTGGAAGGTATGGATGTCGTTGAGGTTCGGGCTCTGGGTCAGCAGCACCAGGTCGACGTCGCCTCGCGTTCCTATGGTTGAGTAGGCGCGCAGTGAGCGATCTACCGCGAAGTCCTCGCAGGCGGCGAGGAACTCCTGCTTGTCGGCCGCCCGCAGCTCCGGGTCCCGGCGGCGCCAGGCTGGATCGATCTTGAAGAAGCTGAACTTGGCGAAAGTGCGATCGGCCATCGCGGTCACGATAGCGCTGCTGTTGGTGGGGCTCTCCGCGGGCGCCGCCCAGGCTGCGGAAGGTCAACGGGTGACGCTGGCCTGGCTGCCGAGCGATACGACCGTCGCCCAGCTGGCGAGGGCCGGTTTCTCCCCCGGTGTGATGAGCGCGGGGCTGGGCACGGTCCTGCCCCAGCAGACTTACCTCGACGTCGGGCAGGGCAACCGGGTCTTCGACTCGCTCTACGACCGGCCGCTGCCTCGGTTGCACGGCGATCCCGTCGCCTGGTGGCGCGCGGTGACCGAAAGGGCTGAGTCGGCCCCCGCGGAGATCGTTCCCGGCCTCCTCTCCTCGACTCTTGTGGAGGCCGGACTGCGGGGCCGCTTCGAGATCCGCAACGGGGCCTTAGAGCGGCTGCGGCCTGCCCGGCCGGGCGATCTGCTGATCGCGATCGCCAGGCCGACGGGCGAGTCGGACGATCCGCTCCCGATCGGGATCGCCGGCGGGGGATTCGACGGCAACCTCACCTCCGAGAGCACGCGGATGGACGGGTACGTGCTGTCGACCGACGTGGCGCCGACGGTGCTCCGGCACTTCGGGATCAAGACCCCCGGCGAGATGACCGGGCAGCCGATCGAGGCCACGGGTTCCGTCGATCCGGCTGCGGTCGAGTCGCTCGCCGAGCGGATGGAGGTGATCTCGTCGCGGCGGGGGCCGGTGATCGGGCTCAACGTCGCGATCTGGCTGGCGGCGCTGCTGCTCGTCGTGCTGATCAGCCGCGGTCGCCTGGCGCGGACGGCGGTGCGCGTGACCGGCCTCACGGTCGTCTACCTGCCGCTCGTCCTCCTCCTGGGGGCGGCGCTCGAGCCGAGCCAGGGCGCGGAACGGCTGCTGGTCCTCTTGCTCACGCCATTGCTTGCCGCGGTCACCCTCGTCCTGCTGCCGGGATATCGAGCCCTCGGGGCCGCTTCGGGGCTGACGGTCCTCGCCTACGCGGTCGACGTGATCGCCGGCTCGCCGCTCACCTCGCTCTCGCTGCTGGGGCCGAACCCCGGCCTCGGGGTGCGCTTCTACGGGATCGGCAACGAGCTCGAGGCCCTGCTGGCCGTGCTGGTCGTCGCCGGCAGCGGGGCCGTGCTGAGCGGCTTCGTGCCGCAAGCTTCCCGGCGGGCATCGGCAGCGACCTTCCTCGCCGTCGGCCTGCTGGCGGCGTTCGTCTTCGCCGCCGGCCGCTTCGGCGCCGACGTGGGGGCGGCGATCGTGTTCCCGATCGGGGCGGCGGTTGCGGCCGCCACGGTTGCCGGGCGTGGCCGGAGACCTGTTCTCTTAGCCGTGATCGCGGCACCGTTCGCGATGCTGGCGCTGTTGGCGCTGATCGACCTCCTCAGCGGCGCCAACGCGCACCTGACCCGCTCGGTCCTCGACGCCGGCGGGCTGGGCGACCTGGCCGACGTCGCCCAGCGCCGCCTCCAGCTCTCGGCCCGCAGCTTCGGCCGGCCGGTGCTGCTGGCCTTCCTGCCGCTGGTGGCTGCGCTCGCCGTCCTCGCCTTCGTCCGCCGCGATCGCCTGCGGGCATGGCTGGCCCCGGCGCCGGCGCTGCGGGCGGGGCTGCTGGGAGCGCTCGTCGCCACCCTCGTCGGCACGCTCGCCAACGACTCCGGCGCCCTCCTGCTCGAGATCGGCACCGCCTACCTGCTCGTCTTCACCGGCTTCGCCTGGGCCGAAAGCGGCGGAAATAGCGAGAAGACATCGACGAAGACGAAAAGTTACACTTCCGTGCGCCACACGTATGACCTGTTTCCCTAGCCTGGAGGCATGGAGGCAATGAGATCCACCTGGACCGATTCCCGTCTCGACGACCTCAACGTTCGGGTAAGGGAGATCAGAGACGACGTCAGGGACCTTCGTAGCGAAGTCGCGTCTGATTTCCGCGATGTGCGAGGGGATATCGGAGACGCTCGGGGGGAAATCGGAGCCTTGAAGCGGACGATCATCCAGATCGGCGGCGGCCTGATCGGCACCGTGTTCGTCGGCATGTGCGGCCTGATCGCGACCCAGCTCTGAGCGGAATCGGTCTCAGGGCAAACCTGTGCGGGGGCCGGGCGATGATCTACCCTTGATCGTCCGTGCGCATAGGTCTCGTCTCGCCATATTCCTGGTCCTACCAGGGGGGCGTGAACCGGCACGTTGAGGCTCTCGCCGAGGAGTTCCTCGGGCGAGGCCACGATGTCCGCGTCCTCGCCCCCGTCGACCCGCCCGGGCGGGTCAGCCGCGTCCTTCACCGGGCACCGGCGGAACGCCGCGAGCTGCCGGATTACCTGGTTCCCCTCGGTCGGACGATGGGCTTCGGCGCTAACGGCTCGGTCTCCAACCTCGCCCCGTTCCCCGCGGGCGGAGTGGTCGCCCCTCGGGTCCAGGTCCGCCGTGGCGAATTCGACGTCATCCACGTCCACGAGCCCCTCGTCCCGCTGGTCGGCTGGAACGCCACCCTCGGCGCCCGCGACCCGGTCGTCGGCACCTTCCACACCTACTCGACCAAGCCGGCGCCGAACTACATCGCCAACGCGTTCGGTGCCCGCCGGGTGTTCAACCGGCTCGCGGCCCGGATCGCCGTCTCCGAGGCCGCCGCCTGGACGGGCCGGCGCTGGTTCGGCGGCGAGTACACGATCATCCCCAACGGCGTCGACGTCGAGGCCGCCCCGACCGATCCG